>NZ_CAMZMX010000039.1:0-53985 GCF_947311875.1 Pseudomonas sp. PARCl1 | reverse complement strand
GCACCAAGGCGTTCGCGCGCGAATCCCACAGGAATAATTGGCCCGAAACAAACGTAGGAGCGAGCGCAGCTCGCGATTGCGCCGCGCGGGCGGCGCTCGATCTCACAGGTGCTGAAGATGCTGCGGCGGAAGCTGGCATAAGCAACCGGGTCAGATTATCGTGCTGCTTTCGACCCCAGGATGGACCAGCCCCCATGAGTGACGCCCACCGCGATTTGATTACGCGCTTCTACCAGGCCTTCCAGCGCCTGGACGCCGAGGCAATGATCGCCTGCTACAGCGACGATATCGTTTTCAGCGACCCAGTTTTCGGTACGCTGCGTGGCAAGGACGCGGGCGACATGTGGCGCATGCTGACCACGCGCGCCAAAGACTTCACCCTCACCTTCGACAGCGTACGCGCCGACGAGCGCAGCGGTGCCGCACACTGGGTGGCGACCCACCTGTTCAGCCAGACGGGGCGGGTGGTGGTCAATGATATCCAGGCACGCTTCATCATCCGCGATGGCTTGATCTGCCAGCACGACGATACGTTCGACCTGTGGCGCTGGTCGCGGCAGGCGTTGGGCATGCCAGGGGTATTGCTGGGTTGGTCGCCGCTGGTGCAGAACAAGGTTCGCGCACAGGCCTTCAAGGGGTTGCGCGCGTTCCAGCAGGCCCAGGGTGTGTGAAGCTGCCCCCGCAGGCGTTGGCAAGCCTTGGTATGTCTACCTGGTCAGGGCGGCCAACGGTTCGTTGTATTGCGGGGTCAGCGATGACCCGCAGCGGCGTTTTCTGGCCCATCAGAAAGGGCGGGGGGCACGGTACTTCAAGACCAGCCCGGCACAGGCGCTGGTGTATGTCGAGCAATGGCCGGACAAGGGCGAGGCATTGCGCCAGGAGCGGTTGGTGAAACGGCTGCGCAAGTCGGCGAAAGAGGCTTTGGTGGCGGCTTATCTGATGGGTTCGGCTTGAGGGTGCTGGGGCCGCTTTGCGGCCCATCGCGACGCAAGGCCGCTCCTACAAGAGGTCGCGATGCTTGCAGGAGCAGGTCGCGCGGCCCATGGGCCGTCAGTCCTTGCGTCGCTTCAGCTGGTCCACCAGGGTGGTCGGCAGCCCCTTGATGATCAGGGTGCCGGCGGCCTCGTCATACTCCACCTTGTCGCCCAGCAGGTGCGCCTCGAAGCTGATCGACAGACCTTCGGCACGCCCGGTAAAGCGACGGAACTGGTTGAGGGTGCGTTTATCCGCCGGAATCTCCGGCGACAAGCCGTAGTCCTTGTTGCGGATATGGTCGTAAAACGCCTTGGGCCGGTCTTCGTCGATCAGGCTGGACAGCTCTTCCAGCGTCACCGGTTCACCCAGTTTGGTCTGGGTAGTGGCGTACTCGACCAGCGTCTGGGTCTTTTCGCGGGCGGATGCTTCCGGCAAGTCTTCGCTCTCGACGAAGTCGCTGAAAGCCTTGAGCAGGGTGCGGGTTTCACCCGGGCCGTCGACACCTTCCTGGCAGCCAATGAAATCGCGGAAATAGTCCGAGACTTTCTTGCCGTTCTTGCCCTTGATGAACGAGATGTACTGCTTGGAGTTCTGGTTGTTCTTCCACTCGGACAGGTTGATGCGCGCCGCCAGGTGCAACTGGCCAAGGTCAAGGTGACGGGATGGGGTGACGTCGAGTTCGGCATTCACCGCCACGCCTTCACTGTGGTGCAGCAGGGCGATGGCCAGGTATTCGGTCATGCCCTGTTGGTAATGGGCAAACAGCACGTGACCGCCGGTGGACAGGTTGGACTCCTCCATCAGCTTCTGCAGGTGTTCCACGGCCTGGCGGCTGAAGGCGGTAAAGTCTGTGTCGCCTTCCAGGTACTGCTTCAGCCAGCCGCTGAGCGGGTAGGCCCCCGACTCGCCGTGGAAGAAGCCCCAGGCCTTGCCTTGCTTGGCGTTGTAGCTGTCGTTCAGGTCTGCCAGCAGGTTTTCGATGGCGTCGGAAGCCGCCAGTTCGCTATCGCGGGCGTGCAGCACGGCGGGGCTGCCATCAGGCTTCTTGTCGATCAGGTGAACGATGCAATGACGGATAGGCATGAAATTCTCGGCGGGCTGCAAAAGTCGCCAAGTTTAACCCAGACACCCAGTGGTGCAGTGGCCGGATGTTGGCCGAAATGCCGGTTGTTCGTTTTTTGTTCATTTTTGTACGTGTTAAGCCAAAACCCCTGAAAAACCTGCATTTAATCGAAGTGCGCTGCGGATATTTATCCACTCCTGTGGTAGCTTTGCGCGGTCTTGCGCCCCACGCGTGGCGCATTGCTGGCAGCGTGCTGCCGTCGTGTCGAACCAAACGCCGATTTAAGTATCTACATACCCAATTGGCGCGGCCCTCCACTACAAGGGGCTGGCCCGATAACGTCGTCGTTCGCTGCATAACCATCGAATTTGATAGGGAAGGAACACCACCATGGCATTGACCAAAGACCAACTGATTGCCGACATCGCCGAGTCGATCGCCGCGCCGAAAGCCACCGCCAAGAACGCACTGGAGCAACTGGGCCAGATCGTTGCTGACCAGCTGGAAAACGGCGCTGAAATCACCCTGCCAGGTATCGGCAAGCTGAAAGTCTCGGAGCGTCCTGCCCGCACTGGCCGCAACCCTTCGACTGGCGCTGCCATCGAAATCGCTGCCAAGAAAGTCGTCAAGTTCGTGCCAGCCAAAGTGCTGACCGACGCTATCAACAAGTAATTGTTGCTGCTTTGACGAAACCGCGCCCGGCTTGCCCGGGCGCGGTTTTTTCATGCCTGTGATCGGCCCTGGGCGTACCAGCCTTGGCGTGCCGCTTCGTCGTGGAAGCTCCAGGCAACCATGCGGCTCTGCTTCTGGCCCTGGCCCATTTCGACGACACGTACGGCCTTGGCACCGGCCTTCTTCAGTGCAGCCTCTATGCCCGGCAGGTTGCTGGCCTTTGACACCAGGCTGGTGAACCACAACACGCTTCCGGCGTACTGCACGCTTTCGCTCACCAGTTGGGTGACAAAGCGGATTTCGCCACCCTCGCACCACAATTCATTGTTCTGGCCACCAAAGTTCAGCAGCGGCAGCTTGCGTTTGGGGTCCTGCTTGCCCAGGTTTTTCCACTTGCGTTGGCTACCGCGGGTGGCTTCGTCGCGGGAGGCGTGGAAGGGTGGGTTGCACAGGGTCAGGTCAAAACGCTCCTCTGGCTGCAACAGACCGCTGAGGATATGGCCCCGGTTCGCCTGCTGGCGCAGGGCAATGGCCTTGCCCAGGCCGTTGGCCTGGACGATGGCCTTGGCCGAGGCCAGGGCTACCGGGTCGATATCCGAGCCGAGAAAGCGCCAGCGGTAGTCGCTGTGGCCCAGCAGCGGGTAAATGCAGTTGGCACCCACGCCGATGTCCAGCGCGCGTACCTGGGCGCCCTTGGGAATTTCCCCCGCGTTGTCCGTGGCCAGCAAGTCCGCGGCTACGTGGATGTAGTCGGCGCGGCCGGGAATGGGCGGGCACAGGTAGTCGGCGGGGATATCCCAGTGCTGGATGCCGTATTGGGCCTTGAGCAGGGCACGGTTGAATACCCTTACGGCTTCGGGGTTGGCGAAGTCGATGCTGGGTTTGCCGTGGGGGTTGGTAATGGTAAAGCGGGCCAGGTCAGGGTGGGCCTTGATCAGGCTGGGGAAGTCGTAGCGCCCCTGGTGCCGGTTGCGCGGGTGCAGGGTAGGTTTGTCGGTCATGGCGGGGTCCGGTGTTGCAGGCCTTGGGGCTGCTGTGCAGCCCTATCGCGACACAAGGCCGCCCCTAAAGGATAGCGGCGCCTGTGAAACCGGCACCGTCCTGTAGGGGCGGCCTTGTGTCGCGAAAGGGCCGCACAGCGGCCCCAGCGGTCTATCAGGTTGTCACAGCGCTGCAATGCGCGCGTGCTGCTCGGTGAAGTTGGCCAGGGCCTGTTCGGACTCGGCCAGCTTGGCGCGCTCCTTCTCGATCACCGCAGGCGGGGCCTTGTCGACGAAGGCAGCGTTGGACAGCTTGCCACCCACGCGTGCCACTTCGCCCTGCAGGCGCTGAATTTCCTTGTTCAGGCGCGCCAGCTCGGCATCCTTGTCGATCAGCCCGGCCATCGGTACCAGCACTTGCAGGTCACCCACCAGCGCAGTAGCCGACAGCGGTGCCTCTTCGGCATCGCTCAGCACGGTGAACGATTCGACCTTGGCCAGCTTCTTCAGCAAGGCTTCGTTCTCTTGCAGGCGGCGCTGGTCGTCGGCGTTGGCGTTCTTCAGGAACAGTGGCAGCGGCTTGCCCGGGCCAATGTTCATTTCGGCGCGGATGTTGCGCAGGCCGACCATCAGCTCTTTCAGCCATTCGATATCACCTTCGGCGGCAGCATCGATGCGGCTTTCATTGGCCACCGGCCATGGCTGCAGCATGATGGTCTTGCCTTCGATACCGGCCAGCGGTGCGATGCGCTGCCAGATTTCCTCGGTGATGAACGGCATGAACGGGTGTGCCAGGCGCAGCGCCACTTCCAGCACGCGCACCAGGGTGCGGCGGGTGCCGCGGGCGCGCTCGACCGGGGCATTTTCGTCCCACAGCACAGGCTTGGACAGCTCCAGGTACCAGTCGCAGTACTGGTTCCAGATGAACTCGTACAGCGCCTGGCTGGCCAGGTCGAAGCGGAACTGCTCCAGCTGGCGGGTCACTTCGGCTTCGGTGCGCTGCAGCTGCGAGATGATCCAGCGGTCAGCCAGGGACAGCTCATAGGCCTCGCCGTTCTGGCCACAATCCTCGCCCTTGTCCAGCACGTAGCGGGCAGCGTTCCAGATCTTGTTGCAGAAGTTGCGATAGCCTTCGACGCGGCCCATGTCGAATTTGATGTCGCGGCCTGTGGACGCCAGCGAGCAGAAGGTGAAGCGCAAGGCGTCGGTGCCGTAGCTGGCGATGCCTTCGGGGAATTCGGCCTTGGTCTGCTTGGCGATTTTCTCGGCCAGCTTGGGCTGCATCATGCCGCTGGTGCGTTTTTCCAGTAGGGCGTCGAGGGTGATGCCGTCGACGATGTCCAGCGGGTCCAGCACGTTGCCCTTGGACTTGGACATCTTCTGGCCCTGGCCATCACGCACCAGGCCGTGCACGTACACGGTCTTGAACGGAACCTGCGGGGTGCCATCCTCGTTCTTGACCAGGTGCATGGTCAGCATGATCATGCGCGCAACCCAGAAGAAGATGATGTCGAAGCCCGTCACCAGCACGTCGGTGGAGTGGAACTTCTTGAGGAATTCGGTCTGCTCCGGCCAGCCCAGGGTAGAGAAGGTCCACAGGCCCGAGCTGAACCAGGTGTCGAGCACGTCGTCGTCCTGGCGCAGCACCACGTCGGCGCCCAGTTGGTGCTTGGCGCGCACTTCCTGTTCGTTGCGGCCAACGTAGACCTGGCCGGCCTCGTCGTACCACGCCGGAATGCGGTGGCCCCACCACAGCTGGCGGCTGATGCACCAGTCCTGGATGTCGCGCATCCACGAGAAGTACATGTTCTCGTACTGCTTGGGCACGAACTGGATGCGGCCGTCTTCCACGGCAGCAATGGCAGGCTCTGCCAGCGGCTTGGTGGACACGTACCACTGGTCGGTCAGCCAGGGCTCGATCACGGTACCGGAACGGTCGCCTTTCGGCACTTTCAGGGCGTGGTCGTCGATGCTGACCAGCAGGCCCTGGGCGTCCAGGTCGGCCACGATCTGTTTGCGCGCCACGAAGCGGTCGAGGTTGGCGTACTGCGCCGGCAACTGGGTGTCGACCTGCTCGTTGACGCTGCCGTCGAGGTTGAAGGCCTGGGCGTTGGCCAGTACGACGGCATTCTTGTCGAAGATGTTCAGCAGCGGCAGGTTGTGCCGCTTGCCGACTTCATAGTCGTTGAAGTCGTGGGCCGGGGTGATCTTCACGCAGCCGGTGCCGAACGCCGGGTCGCAGTAGTCGTCGGCGATGATCGGAATGCGGCGGCCCACCAGCGGCAGCTCGACGTACTTGCCGATCAGTGCCTGATAGCGTTCGTCATTCGGGTTGACCGCCACGGCGGCGTCGCCCAGCAGGGTTTCCGGGCGGGTAGTGGCAACCACCAGGTAACCCTCGCCTTCGGCGGTCTTGGCGCCATCGGCCAGCGGGTAGCGCAGGTTCCACAGGTGGCCTTTTTCGTCGTGGTTTTCCACTTCGAGGTCGGAGATGGCCGTGTGCAGCTTGGTGTCCCAGTTGACCAGGCGCTTGCCGCGGTAGATCAGGCCATCTTCGTGCAGGCGCACGAAGGCTTCCTTGACCGCTTCGGACAGGCCGTCGTCCATGGTGAAGCGCTCGCGGCTCCAGTCGACCGACGAGCCCAGGCGGCGGATTTGCCGGCTGATATTGCCGCCGGACTGATCCTTCCATTCCCAGACCTTCTCCAGGAACTTCTCGCGGCCCAGATCATGCCGGTTCTGGCCCTTGGCCTCGAGTTGGCGCTCGACCAGCATCTGGGTGGCGATACCGGCGTGGTCGGTGCCTGGCTGCCACAGGGTGTCGCGGCCTTGCATGCGGCGGAAACGGATCAGGGCATCCATGATCGCGTTGTTGAAGCCGTGGCCCATGTGCAGGCTGCCGGTGACGTTCGGCGGCGGGATCATGATGGTGTAGGACTCGCCTGCACCTTGTGGAGCGAAATAGTTCTCGGACTCCCAGGTGTTGTACCAGGAAGTTTCGATGGCGTGCGGCTGGTAGGTCTTATCCATGCGCGGCGGGACCCTGTGCATTTATTCGGGAAAGCCGGGAAGTATAACCAAGCTGGGGGCCGCAGGCGACAAGCTGCTGACAACTGTCGGAACTGTGTTGCCTGCTGCCACAAGCCCACCACAGGCGTTGAGGTCCCTGTAGGAGCGGGCATGCCCGCGAAGCAGGCAACACCGATGTGCGGTTTTACTCGGAACGCTTGATCAACCGCTCGATGCGCGCATCCAGCCGGCGCTTGATTTCGTTCTCGATATGCGGGGTAAAGTCGTTGATCACGTCCTGCATGATCATCTGCGCCGCGGCGCGCAGCTCACTCTCCAGGTGCAGCAGGGTGTCCTGGCGGCGCGTCTGCGGGTCTTCCTCGGGCGCAGCCGCGTCGGTAACCGGCGCGTCCGGCAACAACGGAAGTTGCTCGACCGTTTCGGTCAGCAGGGGGGGTTGCAGGTCGGCATCGCCGAGCAACTGGCGGATCGACTCAAGGTCGTCGAGCAGGTGAGCCGAGTCGGGCAGGGGGGAGTGCTTGTCCATCGTCGTCAAAGTCGCTGTAAGCGGTGGTCTTGCAGAGCATAGCCCTGTTCACGGTAGAAACGGAATCGCTCTCGCGCCGATTGGCGAATGTCGGGCGCCTCGACGACGATTTCCGCCACCCGCTCGAACTGGCCGACAAAGCCCGGCACGCTGGCGCCCAGGTTGATCAGCAGGTCGTGATGGTCACCGGCGTGTTCCGCCAGGCCCAGGACCACGCCGGCGTCGGCATGCACCTCGGCCAGGTCGTGGGGCACGAAGGCTTCGCCCTTGAACCGCCACAGGCGCAGGTCCAGTTCGTCGCGTTGCTCGGCATCCTGGCAATGCAGATAGACCCGGTGGCCAAGGCGCCAGGCCTTTTCACAGAGTTTGCAGGCGAAATCGAGCCGCGCCGACAGCGAGTCGGTAGGCAGAATATAGAAGTCGACTTTGCTCATGGTCGGTATGGCCGGCCGGTGGCGCGCCAGGCACCACCGGCGTCATGGCCTCAGGCGCCAGCGCGGTCCAGCAGGTACTGGGTCAGCAGCGGCACCGGGCGACCCGTGGCGCCCTTGTCCTTGCCGCCGCTGACCCACGCCGTACCGGCGATGTCCATGTGCGCCCAGTTATAGGCCTTGGCGAAACGCGACAGGAAGCAGCCTGCGGTGATGGTGCCGGCCTTCGGCCCGCCGATGTTGCCCATGTCGGCGAACGGGCTGTCCAGTTGTTCCTGGTACTCGTCGAACAGCGGCAGTTGCCAGGCTCGGTCGTCTGCGCGCTTGCCCGCGTCGAGCAATTGCCCGACCAGGTCGTCGTTGTTGCCCATCAGGCCGGAGGTGTGGCTGCCCAAGGCGACGATGCAGGCGCCTGTCAGGGTAGCGACGTCGATCACCGCCTGTGGCTTGAAACGCTCGGCGTAGGTCAGGGTATCGCACAGCACCAGGCGGCCTTCGGCGTCGGTGTTGAGGATTTCCACGGTCTGGCCGCTCATGGTGGTGACGATGTCACCGGGGCGGGTGGCGCCGCCACTTGGCATGTTCTCGGCGCAGGCCAGCAGGCAGACCAGGTTGATGGGCAGTTGCAGTTCCAGCACCGCACGCAGGGTGCCCATGACGCTGGCGGCACCGCACATGTCGTACTTCATTTCGTCCATGCCGGCGCCGGGTTTCAGGCTGATGCCGCCGGTGTCGAAAGTGATGCCTTTACCTACCAGCACGAAGGGCTTGTCGGCCTTCTTGCCGCCCTGGTAGTTGAGCACGATCAGGCGTGGCGGCTGGTCGCTGCCCTGGCCCACGGCGTAGAAGGCGCCCATGCCCAGGTCCCTGATTTTCTTCTCGTCGAGCACTTCGACCTTCAGTGCCTTGTGCGCCTTGCCCAGGTCCTTGGCCTGCTCGGCAAGGAAGCTCGGGTGGCACAGGTTAGGTGGCAGATTGCCCAGGTCGCGGGTGAACGCCATGCCGGTGGCGATGGCGCTGGCGTGCTTCACCGCGCGCTCGACGTCGGCCTGGCCGGCCTTGTCTGCCAGCAGGGTGACTTTTTTCAGTGCGCGCGGCTCGACCTTCTGGCTCTTGAAGCGGTCGAACACGTATTCGCCGTCCTGCAGGGTTTCGGCCAGCAGGCGGTACTTGCCGTAATGGGCATCGCGGTTGCTGACGGCGATATCGTCCAGGGCCAGCACGGCATCGGCGCCGTTGAGCCCCTTGAGCACACCGGCGACGCTGGCGCCCAGCTTGCGCCAGGCGCGGTCGCCCAGGGCTTCGTCCTTGCCACTGCCGACCAGCAGGACGCGTTCGGCCTTGAGGCCCGGAAGGTTGTGCAGCAGCAAGGTCTGGCCCGGTTTGCCGGCCAGGTCACCGCGCTTGAGTACCGCGCTGATGGCACCCTCGGTGGCCTGGTCGACGGCCTTGGCCACCGCGCCAAGTTTGCGATTTTCACCGACTGCAATGACCAGGGTGGCGGTTTTTACCGATGCAGCAGCTACGCTTTTTACAACCAGTTCCATGTCAGGGTCCCCGAATGATCGATACAAATGGCGCTGTAAATTGCAGCGCTCTGGACGGGCCTGGCCGCGTCGTCGCGCGCCAGCGGAAAAGCTGCCAGTTTGAGCCTGCCGCCCGCGTGCTGACAACCCCGTTATGCGCCTTCACGCGCCGCCAAGTGACAGGCGCAGCCAATCACAGGATAATGCGCGCACTTTACATGGAGGTTCGCCTTTGGCGAACCGGCATTGGTCTTGGATGTACTAAGTCATTGTTTGGCGCCATTGCATGGCAGTCCACCCTGACAACCCAGGAGTGTCTGGTTTGATCGTCTTTCGTTATCTGTCCCGCGAGGTCCTGGTGACCTTGAGCGCCGTCAGCGCCGTGCTGCTGGTGATCATCATGAGTGGGCGCTTCATCAAGTACCTGGCCCAGGCCGCCCAGGGCGTGCTCGACCCGGGCGTATTGTTCCTGATCATGGGTTTCCGCCTGCCGGGTTTCCTGCAGCTGATCCTGCCCTTGGGGCTGTTCCTCGGCATTCTGCTGGCGTACGGCCGCCTGTACCTGGAAAGCGAAATGACCGTGCTCTCGGCCACTGGCATGAGCCAGCAGCGCCTGCTGGGCATGACCATGGCGCCGGCTGCACTGGTGGCGCTGCTGGTGGCCTGGCTGAGCCTGAGCCTGGCGCCACTGGGCGTGGCCCAGGTGCAGCAGATCATCGCCCAGCAGGACACCCTGACCGAGTTCGACACCTTGGTGCCAGGCCGTTTCCAGATGCTGCGTGACGGCTCGCGGGTCACCTACACCGAGCAACTGTCGGACGACCGCGTCAAGCTCGGTGGCGTGTTCATCTCCGAGAAACGCTTCAATCAGGACAAGACCAAGGACCGTGCGCCGTCGGTGCTGGTGGCGGAAAAGGGCCACCAGGAGATCCAGGCCGATGGCAACCGTTACCTGGTGCTGGAAAACGGTTACCGCTACGACGGTAACCCCGGCCAGGCCGACTACCGGGCCATCAAGTACGACACCTATGGCGTGTTGCTGCCCAAGCCGGAAGTGGCCGAGGAAGTGACCGAGCGCGAGGCCATTCCGACCCTCGACCTGTTCGGCAAGACCGACCTGCGCGAACGCGCCGAACTGCAATGGCGGCTGTCATTGCCGATCCTGGTCTTCGTGGTGACCCTGCTGGCGGTGCCGCTGTCGCGGGTCAACCCGCGCCAGGGCCGCTTCCTCAAGTTGCTGCCGGCGATTCTTCTGTACATGGCCTACCTGACAATGCTGATTTCCGTACGTGGCGCCCTGGAGAAGGGCAAGTTGCCGATTGCCTTGGGCATGTGGTGGGTGCACGGGCTGTTCCTGCTCATCGGCCTTGGCCTGATGTACTGGGAGCCATTGCGCCTCAAGCGTGCCGCCCGCCGTGCGGAGGTGGCCCATGGCTAAGCTCGACCGCTACATCGGCCAGAGCGTGCTGCTGGCCATCCTGGCAGTGCTGGGGATCATCCTCGGCCTGGCCTCGTTGTTCGCGTTCATCGATGAGATGGGCGACCTGAGCGACACCTACACGGTGATGCAAGCCGGTTACTACGTCTTGCTCACCGCGCCACGGCGGCTGTACGAAATGCTGCCCATGGCTGCGCTGATCGGCTGCCTGATTGGCCTGGGCAGCCTGGCCAGCAGCAGCGAACTGACCATCATGCGTGCGGCCGGTGTGTCCATCGGGCGTATCGTCTGGGCGGTGATGAAGCCCATGCTGGTGTTGATGCTGGTCGGCCTGCTGATTGGCGAATACGTGGCGCCGGTCACCGAGAACAAGGCCCAGGCTGACCGCTCGCTGGCCCAGGGTGGGGGCGAGGCGCAGAGCTCAAAGCGTGGCATGTGGCATCGCCAGGGCGAGGAGTTCGTGCACATCAACGCCGTACAGCCCAACGGCCTGTTGCTCGGCGTGACCCGCTACCGCTTCGACAGCGAGCGCAAGATCCAGACGTCGAGCTTTGCCCGGCGTGCCCAGTACACCGACGATCACTGGTTGCTCAGCGACGTCAGCACGACCTTCTTCCGCGGGGACCACACCGAGGTGGTGAAGGCCCCCACCGAGCGCTGGGACGTGTCGCTGACTCCGCAACTGCTGAACACCGTGATCCTGGCGCCGGAGTCGCTGTCGATCACCGGCCTGTGGGACTACATCCACTACCTGTCCGACCAGGGCCTGAACAACGCCCGTTACTGGCTGGCGTTCTGGACCAAGGTCCTGCAGCCGATGGTGACTGCGGCACTGGTGTTGATGGCCATTTCATTCATCTTCGGCCCGCTGCGCTCGGTGACCTTGGGCCAGCGGGTGTTCACCGGCGTGCTGGTGGGCTTCGTATTCCGCATCGGCCAGGACCTGCTCGGCCCTTCGAGCCAGGTGTTCGGCTTCCCGCCCTTGCTGGCGGTGGTCATCCCGGCGGGCATTTGTGCCCTGGCCGGTGTGTGGTTGCTGCGCCGGGCGGGGTAATGGCTTGAGCTGGAGATAATGCTTGTCTGTTAAGCGTTACTGGGGCTGCTTTGCAGCCCTTCGCGGGCACGCCCGCTCCCACAGGTTTGGCGCTGAACTCAAGAAATGCGCGATCCCCTGTGGGAGCGGGCGTGCCCGCGAAGGGTCGCAAAGCGACCCCAAATTACTTAACTGACAGGCATTAACCCTAGGTCGGCTTTTTCATTGGGGCTTTCTATTTCTTCTGTTTCGGCACACGCACCAGCTGGCTTTCGGAATAGATGTCATGCCAGCCCCGCTTGCGTTTGTCGATCAGCGCCCAGAAGAAACCCAGCCCCAGGCACAACCACGACGCGATCGACACCACAAAGCGCAGCAGTGCCTGCCACAGGCTGATCGCCGAACCATCTGCGTTCTGTACCCGTACGCCCCACACCTGCATGCCCAGCGTCTGCCCGCCGTGGGTCCAGAACTTGGCGAAAAAGCCGAACAAGGCGAACAGCAGCACCGTGGACAGCAACGGGTCGCCGTCCAGTGCGCCTGCCTCGGTCAGCTCGCGCATGCGGGCTTCGCCAATGATCGCCATCTGGATCATCTTGTAGGCCCCAGCGGTCACGATCAGCAGCGCGGTGCACAACAGGAAGTCGTAGAACATCGCCGCCAGGCGTCGGCCCAGGCCGACCGGCGGAAAATCACCCTGGGGTGTGAGCAAAGGCTTGGACATGCAAAACGGCTCCAGAAGATGAAGCCGCTATTCTACGGGCAAAAAAAAGCCCCTGCACTTGGCAGGGGCTTTTGCAGTCGGGTTCGGCTTAGCCTGCAACCTGGACTTTGTCCGCTTGCATGCCTTTCTGGCCCTGCACGGCCTCGAAAGTGACCTTTTGGCCTTCTTTCAGGCTCTTGAAGCCGTTGCCTTCGATTGCGCGGAAGTGCACGAACAGATCCGGACCGCTTTCTGGGGTGATGAAACCGTAACCTTTTTCGTCATTGAACCACTTGACGGTACCGTTCTGACGTTCAGCCATTGTCTTATTTCCTATGGAGCTCGAATTTTGATGACAGTTACTTTCGCACGTTGTGTAAGCGAAAGATTACTGGGCTGGGTTGCAGGAAAGTAAGAGACGTCGAACGGGTTGTAGCAACGCTTGGCTACTGGCCCAGGTCACGAACTATTGCGACCCATGCAAACACAGTGGAATGACTCTACGCCAACTCCCGAGCGAAAAACAAGCCCTCGGCCACGCGGAAAAACGGCCTTTTTTCACGCACCGATCACCATCGTGCAAACGGCATGGTGGCTGGCCTGGCGCCATGTTCAAAAGTTACCGGGCAGGTTTCGGAAACGAATATGCCACGCCTGCCCGCAACCTTTACAAAGCCGATTCACCCACGGTAGTAACGTTGCGCCACGAAAGGCATTTTGCTGACTTTCAAGGCCACCTTCTTGCCACGCACCACGGCAAATAGCGCGGTGTCGATTGCCGCATGTTCACTATCGATATAACCCATTGCAACGGGCGCCCCAAGTGTCGGGCCAAAACCGCCGCTGCACACTTTGCCGACCAGTTTATCGTTGGCATCGACAATGTCCGCGCCTTCGCGTACGGGCGTTCGCTCTTGCGGCAACAGGCCGACACGTTTGCGTGCCACACCGTCGCGCTGCTGGGTGAAGATGGCCTCCGCGCCCGGGAACCCACCTGCACGCTGGCCGTCGGCGCGGCGCACCTTGGAAACCGCCCACAGCAAGCTGGCCTCGACTGGGGTGGTTTCGCTGTTCATGTCGTGGCCATACAGGCACAGGCCGGCTTCCAGGCGCAGCGAATCACGGGCACCCAGCCCGATCGGCTGTACTTCCGGTTCGGCCAGCAGGCGGCGGGCCAAGGCTTCGGCAGCGCCGGCCGGCACCGAGATCTCGTAGCCATCTTCGCCGGTGTAGCCCGAGCGGCTGACGAAGCAGTCTTCGCCCAGCAGTTTTACCTCCCGCAACTGCATGAAGGTCATGTTGGCCACTTCCGGCGCCAGCCGCGCGAGTACATGCGCTGCCGCCGGGCCCTGCAGGGCCAGCAGCGCACGCGCCTCGAACAGCGGCTGCACGTCGCAGGCGTTGCCGATCTGCGCTTGCAGGTGAGCCAGGTCCTGCGCCTTGCAGGCCGCGTTGACCACCAGGAACAGCTTGTCGTCGCCCAGGTTGGCGACCATCAGGTCGTCAAGAATGCCGCCTTGCGCATCGGTGAACATGGCATAGCGCTGCATGCCCACTGGCAGGTCGATGATGTCTACCGGCACCAGGCTTTCAAGGGCTTTGGCAGCGTTGGCACCGTGCAGGATGATCTGGCCCATGTGCGACACATCGAACAGGCCGGCCTGTTCACGGGTATGCAGGTGCTCCTTGAGGACGCCCAGCGGGTACTGCACCGGCATGTCATAGCCCGCGAACGGCACCATGCGCGCCCCCAGCTCCAGGTGCAAGGCATGCAGTGGGGTCTTGAGCAGTGTTTCGGACATCGGTGACTCCTTGCTTTCGTTAGTGGGTCAACACTCGATGATGTTGACGGCCAGGCCGCCACGGGCGGTCTCTTTGTATTTGCTTTTCATGTCGGCGCCGGTCTGGCGCATGGTGCGGATGACCTTGTCGAGCGACACGTAGTGCTGCCCGTCGCCGCGCAAGGCCATGCGCACCGCATTGATCGCCTTTACCGAGCCCATGGCGTTGCGCTCGATGCAGGGCACCTGGACCAGCCCGCCAATGGGGTCGCAGGTCAGTCCCAGGTTGTGTTCCATGCCGATTTCGGCGGCGTTCTCCACTTGCTGCACACTGCCGCCCATCACCTCGCACAGCGCCCCTGCAGCCATCGAGCAGGCCACCCCGACTTCGCCCTGGCAGCCCACCTCGGCACCGGAGATGGAGGCGTTTTCCTTGTACAGGATGCCGATGGCCGCAGCCGTGAGCAGAAAACGCACCACCCCGTCTTCGCTGGCACCGGGCACGAAGCGAATGTAGTAGTGCAGCACCGCGGGGACGATACCGGCGGCGCCATTGGTGGGCGCGGTGACCACCCGCCCGCCATAGGCGTTTTCCTCGTTCACAGCCAGCGCATACAGGTTCACCCAGTCCAGTACCGACAGGGCATCGCGCAGGCTGGCCTCCGGGTGCCGGCTGAGCTGGCGGTACAGTGCCGGTGCCCGGCGCCTGACCTTGAGCCCACCCGGCAGAATGCCCTCATGCTGGCAGCCGGCTTCGACGCAGTCCTGCATCACTTGCCAGATGCGCAGCAGCCCGGCGCGGGTTTCTGCCTCTGGGCGCCAGGCCTGCTCGTTGGCCAGCATTACCTGGCTGACCGCCAGGTTGTGTGTGGTGCAGTGGCCAAGCAGCTGTTTGGCGGTGGTGAACGGGTAGGCCAGGGCGGTGCTGTCCTCGACAATGCGGTCGTGGCCGGCGGCGGCTTCGTCAACCACGAAGCCGCCGCCCACCGAGTAGTACTCGCGGCTGCGGATTTGAAGGCCGGCGTTGTCGAATGCGCGGAAGATCATGCCGTTGGGGTGGTAGTCCAGTGGCTTGCGGATCATTGCCAGGTGCTGCTTTTCATTGAAGGCAATGGTGTGCTCGCCCAGCAGCTTGAGCTTGCCACTGCTGCGGATCGCCTGCAGGCGGGCGGGGATGCTGTCGGTATCGAGGGTGTCCGGCTGTTCGCCTTCAAGGCCGAGCAACACAGCCTTGTCACTGCCGTGGCCTTTGCCGGTGGCACCCAGTGAGCCATACAGCTCGGCCTTGACGCTGGCCGTTTTGGCCAGCAGGCCATCACGGCGCAGCCCTTCGGCAAACCGCGCAGCGGCGCGCATCGGGCCGACGGTGTGGGAACTGGAGGGGCCGATGCCGATCTTGAACAGGTCGAAGACGCTCAAAGCCATTGCTCGTTCCCTCCAGAAAGAAAAGGCGAGTGCTGCGCACTCGATCGCCGGCAAGCCAGCGCCCACAGGTACGACGTTCCTGTGAGAGCAGGCTTCTTACAGGTGCAGCACAACCCTTGCAGGCAGTGGAGCCCTTGTGGGAGCCGGCGAGCCGGATCAGGCGTCCTGATAGCTCTCGATCGACGGGCAGGCGCACACCAGGTTACGGTCGCCGAATACGTTGTCGACGCGGCCGACCGGTGGCCAGTACTTGCCTTCCACCAGGCCAGGCAGCGGGTACACCGCCTGCTCGCGGCTGTAACCGTGCGCCCATTCGCCAACCAGCTCGGCCGCGGTATGCGGGGCGTTTTTCAGCGGGTTGTCGTCTTTGTCCAGGCTACCGTCCTCGACCGCGCGGATTTCTGCGCGGATCTGGATCATGGCGTTGCAGAAGCGGTCCAGTTCTTCCTTGGACTCGCTTTCGGTCGGTTCGATCATCAGCGTGCCGGCCACCGGGAAGGACATGGTCGGGGCGTGGAAGCCGAAGTCGATCAGGCGCTTGGCCACGTCGTCGACGCTGATGCCGCTGGTGTCCTTCAGTGGGCGCAGGTCGAGGATGCATTCGTGTGCTACCAGGCCATTGCCGCCGCTATACAGGACAGGATAGTGCTCTTCCAGGCGGCGGGCGATGTAGTTGGCGTTGAGGATCGCCATCTGCGACGCACGCTTGAGGCCGGCACCGCCCATCATGCGGATGTACATCCAGGTGATCGGCAGAATGCTGGCGCTGCCGAACGGCGCGGCGCACACCGCACCCTGGGTATTTTGCAACTGCGCATGGCCGGGCAGGAACGGCGCCAGGTGCGACTTGACGCCAATCGGGCCCACCCCCGGGCCGCCGCCACCGTGCGGAATGCAGAAGGTCTTGTGCAGGTTCAGGTGCGACACGTCGCCGCCGAACTTGCCCGGCGCGCACAGGCCGACCATGGCGTTCATGTTGGCGCCGTCGATGTACACCTGGCCACCGTTGTCGTGAATGATCGCGCAGATTTCGCCGATCGCTTCCTCGAACACGCCGTGGGTCGATGGGTAGGTGATCATGATCGCGGCCAGGCGCTCGCGGTGTTCGATGGCTTTGGCGCGCAGGTCCTCGACATCGACGTTGCCGCGGGCGTCACAGGCGGTAACCACCACCCGCATGCCGGCCATGTTGGCGGTAGCGGGGTTGGTGCCGTGGGCAGAGGAGGGAATCAGGCAGATGTCGCGGTGGCTTTCGCCACGGCTGCGGTGGTAGGCACGTATGGCCAGCAACCCGGCGTACTCGCCCTGCGAGCCGGCGTTGGGCTGCAGCGACACGGCATCATAGCCGGTAGCAGCGCACAACATTGCTTCCAGCTCGGTGGTCATCTGCAGGTAGCCCTGGCTTTGCTCGGCCGGCGCAAAGGGGTGCAGGTTGCCGAACTCGGCCCAGGTCACCGGGATCATTTCGCTGGCTGCGTTCAGCTTCATGGTGCAGGAGCCCAGCGGGATCATGCTGCGGTCCAGCGCCAGGTCCTTGTCTGCCAGGCGGCGCAGGTAGCGCATCAGTTCCGTTTCGCTGTGGTAGCGGTTGAATACCGGGTGTTGGAGGATGGCCGACTGGCGCAGCAGGGCCGCGGGCAGCAGCGAACCGGTGCTGGCAGCCAGCGCGGCGAAGTCAGGCAGGGGCTGGTTGCCAGCGAACAGTTGCCACAGGGCCTGCACGTCAGCCTGGGTGCTGGTCTCGTCCAGCGACAGGCCCAGGTGGGCGGCGTCGACCTGGCGCAGGTTGATACCTTGGGCGCGGGCCTGCTCATGCAGGCTGGCAGTGGCGGTGCCGGTGGCCAGGGTCAAGGTGTCGAAGGCTGTTGCACCGACCACTTGCAGGCCCAGGCGGTTCAGGCCGGCTGCCAGAACCGCGGTCAGCGCCTGGGTGCGCTCGGCGATGCGCTTGAGGCCGGCCGGGCCGTGGTACACGGCGTACATGCTGGCGATATTGGCCAGCAGCACCTGGGCGGTGCAAATGTTGCTGGTGGCCTTCTCGCGGCGGATGTGCTGCTCGCGGGTTTGCATGGCCAGGCGCAGGGCGGTCTTGCCGAAGCGATCGATCGACACGCCGACCAGCCGGCCTGGCATGTCGCGCTTGAAGGCGTCACGGGTGGCGAAGTAGGCCGCGTGTGGGCCGCCGAAGCCCAGGGGCACGCCAAAGCGCTGGGCGCTGCCGATGGCCACGTCGGCATCGAACTCACCCGGTGGGGTCAGCAGGGTCAGGGCCAGCAGGTCGGCTGCCACGGCGACCAGCGCGTTGGCGGCATGGAAGCGCTGCACCACTTCACGGTAGTCGAACACCTCGCCATTGCTGGCCGGGTATTGCAGCAGCGCGCCGAAGAAGGCACTGGCATCGCCCAGCTCGCGTTCGTCGCCGACCACCACGTCGATGCCCAACGGCTCGGCGCGGGTGCGCAGTACGTCCAGGGTTTGCGGGTGGCAGTGCACCGACGCGAAGAAGCTGTGGCTGGCCTTGTTCTTCGACAGGCGCTTGCAGAAGGTCATGGCCTCGGCTGCGGCGGTCGCTTCGTCGAGCAGCGAAGCGTTGGCGATCGGCAGGCCGGTGAGGTCGCTGATCAGGGTCTGGAAGTTCAGCAACGCTTCCAGGCGGCCCTGGGATATTTCCGGCTGGTAGGGCGTGTAGGCGGTGTACCAGGCCGGGTTTTCCAGCAGGTTGCGCAGGATGGGGGCCGGGGTGTGGGTGTTGTAGTAGCCCTGGCCGATGAAGCTTTTGAACAGCTGGTTCTTGCCGGCGATGGCCTTGAGTGCTGCCAGCGCGTCGGCTTCACTCTGGCCGTCGTGCGCGCCGAGCACGCTGGTGCCCTTGATGCTGTCGGGGATGACCGCCGCGGTCATGGCGTCCAGCGATTCGAAACCGAGGGCGGCGAGCATGGCCTGCTCGTCGGCGGTGCGCGGGCCGATGTGCCGGGCGATGAATTCGTTGGCGGTGCTGAGGTTGATGGTCATGGCGCAGTCCTCAGGCTTCAGCGTTGGCTTTGATCAGGCGGTCATAGGCGTCCTGGTCGAGCAGGGCGCTGACTTCGCTGATGTTGGCCGGGGTGAAGCGGAAGAACCAGCCTTCGCCCATCGGGTCTTCGTTGACCAGCTCCGGGCTTGAGTCGAGCTGTGCGTTGACTGCAACCACCTCGCCGGTCAGGGGCATGTACACGCCGCTGGCAGCTTTCACCGACTCGACGGTGGATGCTTCGCTGCCTTTCTCGTACTGCTGCAACTCGGGCAGTTGCACGAACACCACATCGCCAAGGGCGTTCTGGGCGAAGGCGGTGATGCCCACGGTGACACTGCCATCGGCTTCGACGCGCAGCCATTCGTGATCTTCGGTGAAACGCAACTCGCTCATGCGGAATCCTCGGGCGTTGGGCGCGGTGTGCCCGCGCTCTTGGGTCGGGATTCCCATAGCAATAATGCGGCCAATTTCAAAAAAGGCTTATAAAACAATAAGTTAAATTTTTATTGAGGCGCTCGATTTTTGGCGGTGGAACGAAAACGCTACATCGCACGCGGGTTGAAAAAGCGTTTCTCTATCAAACCCTTGTGTAACCGCATGCGTACACCGATGTAGCGTTTTCCATACGGTGTAATCAAAGCGTTACAGTGCCGCGACGCCTGTTTGGCACGTTACTGCCAACCCCATAGTCGGGCGACGCCACAGGTACGGTAAAGGGCATCAACCTGCCATGAACAGCGGCAGTGCCAGATAGAGTTTGATCACGATGACATTGATGATGTCGATGAAGAACGCCCCCACCATGGGCACCACCAGAAAGGCAATGTTCGAAGCGCCGTAGCGCTGGGTCACTGCCTGCATGTTGGCAATGGCAGTGGGCGTGGCCCCCAGGCCAAATCCGCAATGGCCGGCAGCCAATACCGCTGCATCGTAATTGCGACCCATGACCCGGAACGTCACGAAAATTGCGAACAGCGCCATGATCAGTGTCTGTGCGGCCAATAATGCGAAGAACGGCAAGGCCAGCGCTGCCAGGTCCCATAGTTTGAGCGACATCAAGGCAATGGCCAGGAACAGCGACAAACTGACATTGCCCAGTACCGAAACTTCCCGTTCGAACACACGGTAGAAGCCGAATGCGGATAGCCCATTGCGCAGCAATACACCCACGAACAGCACACACACAAACGTCGGCAGTTCGAATGCAGTTCCTTTGAGTGCGCCATTGAGCAAAGAACCGGCAAGCAGGCTTACCGCAATCAGCGCCAATGTTTCTACAAATGAAAACGATGTTATCAGGCGCTCTTTGTCAGGCCGCTCGAAACCCTGGGGCAGTTGCGGCAGTTCCTCATCGGCCCCCGGCGTTTTCACCCGCTTGATCAGCAGCCGGGCAACCGGCCCGCCGATCAGGCCGCCCAGCACCAGCCCGAAGGTGGCCGAGGCCATCGCCAGTTCCGCAGCCGAGGCCAGGCCGAACTTTTCGCTGAACGTGGCGCCCCAGGCGGCGCCGGTGCCGTGGCCGCCGGACAGGGTGATCGAACCGGCCAGCAGGCCCATCAATGGGTCCAGCCCCAATGCCGAGGCCAGGCCGATGCCCATGGCGTTCTGCACCAGCAACAGGCTGGTGACCACCAGCAGGAAGACCACCACCACACGGCCGCCTTTTTTCAGGCTGGCAAAGTCTGCGCTCAAGCCGATGGTGGCGAAGAAGGCCAGCATCAAGGGTGTTTGCAGTGAGGTATCGAACTGCACCTGCACATCGAAACTGCGCAACGCCAGCAGGGCAAAGGCGACGACCAGGCCACCGGCAACGGGTTCCGGAATATTGTAGACGCGCAACAAACCAATCCGTGCAACCAGCCCGCGCCCCAATAACAGGACGAGAGAGGCGGCTACAAGTGTCCCGTAAAAATCGAGTTGAAACATCAGGTGCTCTCGTTATATCCAGTAGCGAACCACGCTCCGCACTTGGGCGGATCAGTGGGATGACAAGTGGCAATACACCGTCACCATTCTACGAGGCATATGTGGGAGAGTATCTTTCACGCGCGTAGGAAAGGTCTGAACAACTACCGGGTTATTGCAACGACTATCAGCCTTTGCCGGGTATTCCATATTTACGCAAGCGCTGGGCAATGGCGGTGTGCGAAGTGTGCAAGCGCGCAGCCAGTTGCCGGGTGGAGGGGTAGCTGGCGTACAGACGTTGCAGCAGCTCACGCTCGAAATCGCCCACGGCTTGCTCCAGGCTGGCCACTTCGCCATCTTGCCCGCGCGCCACCGAGGTGCCGGCGATGTCCAGGTCATCGATGTCCACCAGGTTGCTTTCGCAGATGGCCGCCGCACGGAAAATCACGTTCTGCAGTTGGCGCACGTTGCCCGGCCACGGGTTGGCCAGCAGCGCCGAATGGGTGGCCGGGGTCAACCGGCAGGCTGGGCGCTGGATCTGCGTGCAGGCCTGCTGCATGAAGAAGTGCGCCAGCATCAGGATGTCCTGGCCGCGGTCGCGCAGGGGCGGTACCTGCAGGTTGAGCACATTCAGGCGGTAGAACAGGTCTTCGCGGAAGCTGCCTTCGGCCACCATGCGCTCCAGGTCGCGGTGGGTGGCGCTGATGATGCGCACATCGACCTTCACTTCGCGGTCGCCGCCCACCCGGCGGAAGCTGCCGTCACTGAGGAAGCGCAGCAGCTTGGCCTGCAGGTACGGTGACATTTCGCCGATCTCATCCAGAAACACCGTACCCTGGTTGGCCAGCTCCATCAGCCCCGGCTTGCCGCCGCGTTGCGCGCCGGTGAAGGCGCCGGGTGCGTAGCCGAACAGTTCGCTCTCGGCCAGGCTCTCGGGCAGGGCGGCGCAGTTCAGCGCCAGGAACGGTGCCGCCTGGCGGCTGCTGATGGCATGGCAGGCGCGGGCCACCAGCTCTTTGCCGGTGCCGGTTTCGCCATGCACCAGCAGCGGCGCATCGAGTGCGGCAACGCGCATGGCGCGTGCTTTGAGGGTACGGATGGCCGGTGACTCGCCCAGCAGGGCGTCGAAGCCCTCGGCGTGGTCGTGGTGCAGGGCCGACAGGCGTTCGCCCATGCGCGATGGCGGGTAAAGCGTCAGCAGGCCACCGGCGTTGGTAATGGGCATGGCATCGAGCAGCAGGCTGTGGCCGTTCAGTTGCATCTCGCGCATGGGCAGGTGGAAGTTGTTGTCCAGAAGCGCCTGCAGCAGCCCGGCGTCGCCGAACAGCTCGCCCACCGAGCGCCCGGCCGATTCGCGGCCGCACAGCTCGATCAGCGCCGGGTTGGCCAGCAACACCTTGCCGGCGCTGTCCACGGCCAGGACCGGGTCGCTCATCGCTGCCAGCAATGCATCCAGTTGCAGGTGCCGACGTTGCCCGGGAAGGATGTCGACCACGTCCACCGACTGAACCCCGTGCACTTCGAACAGTGCGTCGTGCAGCTCTTCGAGCACCGCGGGGCTGAGCGTCGGGGCGTCGATGTAGACGTTCGGCGGGACCATCTCCACGGCGTCCAGGTTGAGGTTGCGGGCACCGAGCAGGGCTAGCACTTCCTGAGTGATGCCGACGCGGTCGATGAAGCTGACGTGGATGCGCATGGGGACGTAGAGGGTGGTGGCCGGGGAGGGCGGTAGTATGCCTCAACATCGCCGGGGCTGCCTTGCAGCCCCAAACTTGTGAAAATCACTCCAGGTGTTCTCGCTTGATCGGGTCGCCCGACTTCACATCCAATTTTTCGCGAATGTCCGCGAACATATGGTCATAGAGCTTGTGCGGTGAACTCAGGTTTTCGAATTTCTTCGGCGACGGCAGGTACGCTTGCGCCCTGCGCGTCAGCAGCATGAGAAAGCTGGGCAGGGCCTGGTCCTTGGGCAGGAAGAACGCTTCATCGACTGCCTTGCCTTCGATGCTGCCATGCATGCGGAACTGAATGCCTCTACCTTCCTTGGGGTCCGACACTGCCTCGTATTCGATGTTCAGGTCATAGCTGTGGTCATCTTTGTTCAGCGCAATGCGCTCGATGTGTACATGACCGGGGTGGTACTGGGCCATGGAAAGCTCCTTGGGAAGGTCGAAAATGACGGGCCGCGCAGGCCCGCCCACTGCATTCAACGGTAGCTGATCCCCGGCTTCGCGGTCGAAACCCGGGTGCCGGCTGTGCCTTTGACAATTTCCTCGATGTTTTCCAGCGAACTGATCACTGCCACCTTGCCGGTATGGCGGGCAAAATCACAGGCGGCCTGCACTTTCGGCCCCATGGACCCCGCGGCAAAACCCAGCCGCTGCAGTTCGTCGGGGTGCGCTTGGGCGATGGCTTTCTGCGTAGGTTTACCCCAGTCAATGTACGCCGCATCCACGTCGGTGGCGATGATCAGAAGGTCGGCTTCCAGTTGCTCTGCCAGCAGCGCCGAGCACAGGTCTTTGTCGATGACCGCCTCCACCCCTTTGAGCTTGTGGTTTTCATCGTACAGGGTGGGGATGCCGCCGCCGCCCGCGCAAATCACGATGCTGCTCTTTTCCAGCAGCCACTTGATCGGGCGGATTTCAAAGATGCGCTTGGGTTTCGGGCTGGCCACCACACGTCGGTACTTGTCGCCGTCAGGCTTGACCACCCAGCCCTTCTCGTTGGCCAGGCGCTCGGCCTCGTCTTTGCTGTAGACCGGGCCGATGAACTTGGTCGGGTCCTTGAAGGCCGGATCGTTGGCGTCGACTTCAACCTGGGTCAGCAAGGTCGCGAACGGCACTTCGAAGGCCAGCAGGTTGCCCAGCTCCTGCTCGATCATATAGCCGATCATGCCCTCGGTCTCGGCGCCCAGCACGTCCAGCGGGTAAGCCTCGTCCGGTTTGTAGGAAAGGCCCTGCAACGACAGCAGGCCGACCTGCGGGCCATTACCGTGGGCAATGACCAGCTCGTTGCCGGGGTGGATCTTGGCGATCTGTTCGGCGGCGGTGCGGATATTGGCACGCTGGTTGTCAGCGGTCATGGGTTCGCCGCGGCGCAGCAGGGCGTTGCCGCCCAATGCAACAACGATACGCATGGGGAATGTCCTTTTGAGGTGGGCTTGGGGGTGCAAGCGGCAAGCGGCAAGTTGCAAGTTGCAAGTTGCAAGTCGCAAGTCGCAAGCAGAAGCAGGCCGGTGTGATCAGCTGCTTTCAGCTTTCAGCTTGCCGCTTGCCGCTTGCCGCTTTCAGAGGTCAGCCAGGGTCGAAACCAGGATCGCCTTGATTGTGTGCATGCGGTTTTCCGCCTGCTCGAAGGCAATGCAAGCGGGCGACTCGAATACGTCGTCGGTCACTTCGATGCCGTTGGCCAAGTCCGGGTACTGTTCGGCAATCTGCTTGCCCACCTTGGTTTCGGAGTTGTGGAACGCCGGCAGGCAATGCATGAACTTGGTGCGGGGGTTGCCAGTGGCCTTCATCAGTTGCGCATTCACCTGGTAAGGCTTGAGCAGCTTGATACGCTCGCCCCAGGCCTCGATCGGTTCACCCATCGATACCCACACGTCGGTGTGCACGAAGTCCACGCCCTTGACCGCGGCCAGCGGGTCTTCGGTCAGGGTGATACGCGCGCCACTTTCTTCTGCGTACTGCTTGCAGCGCTCAACCAGGTCCTCATGTGGCCACAGCGCCTTGGGCGCGGCGATGCGCACGTCCATGCCGAGTTTGGCGCCGATCAGCAGCAGCGAGTTGCCCATGTTGTTGCGCGCATCGCCCAGGTAGGCGTAGCTGATGTCGTGCAACGGCTTGTCGCTGTGCTCGCGCATGGTCAGCACGTCGGCGATCATCTGGGTAGGGTGATACTCGTCGGTCAGGCCGTTGAACACCGGCACCCCGGCGAACTTGGCCAGCTCCTCGACGATTTCCTGCTTGAAGCCACGGTATTCGATGGCGTCGTACATGCGCCCGAGTACGCGGGCGGTGTCCTTCATGCTTTCCTTGTGGCCGATCTGCGATGAGTTGGGGTCGATATAGGTGACATTGGCACCCTGGTCGTAGGCCGCCACTTCGAAGGCGCAGCGGGTGCGGGTGGAGGTTTTTTCGAAGATCAGGGCAATGTTGTTGCCCTTCAGGTGTTGCTGTTCGGTGCCGGTGTACTTGGCGCGCTTGAGGTCGCGGGACAGGTCCAGCAGGTAGCGCAACTCGCGCGTGGTGTGGTGTTCCAGGCTCAGCAGGTTGCGGTTGTGAATGTTGAACGCCATGACTTTTCTCCTTGGGTAGGGTGAACGCACCGGCCGCCGCTGGGTAAGCGCGGCCGGGGTAATGGGCGTTAGTAATCGATGGGGTCACGAATGATCGGGCAGGTCATGCAGTGGCCGCCGCCCCGGCCCCGGCCCAGTTCGCCGGCGCTGATGGTGATGACCTCGATGCCAGCCTTGCGCAGCAGGGTGTTGGTGTAGGTATTACGGTCGTAGCCGATGACCACGCCTGGTTCGAGGGCCACCACGTTGTTGCCGTCATCCCACTGTTCGCGTTCGGCGGCGAAGCTGTTGCCGCCGGTTTCGACCACCCGCAGCTTGACCCCGAGCTGTTCGCCGACCACGTCGATGAACGACTTGTTCACGCGGCGCACGTCCATGCCATACGGCTTGCTTTCGTCCGGGCGAATGATGAACGGCACGATTTCCTTGACCACTTCCGGGAAGACCGTGACCAGGTCGCGGTCGCAGAAACTGAACACGGTGTCCAGGTGCATGGCGGCGCGCGACTTGGGCAGGCCGGCGACCACCACTTCCCTGACCGCACCGTGGGCGAACAGGCTCTGGGCCAACTGACCGATGGCCTGGCGCGAGGTGCGCTCGCCCATGCCGATCAGCACCACGCCATTACCGATCGGCATCACGTCGCCACCCTCGAGCGTGGCGTTGCCGTGGTCCTTGTCCGGGTCGCCATACCACACCTGGAAGTCGGCGCTGGTGAACGCCGGGTGGAATTTGTAGATGGCGGTGGTGAGTAGCGTTTCCTGGCGCCGTGCTGGCCAGTACATCGGGTTCAACGTGACGCCGCCGTAGATCCAGCAGGTGGTGTCACGGGTGAACTGGGTGTTGGGCAAAGGTGGCAGGATGAAGCTGGAGTGCCCCAGGTAGTCGTTGTACATCTTGACCACTTCGGCGCCTTCGCTCTGCGGCAGGTCCTGGCCGGCCACGCCGCCGATCAGGAATTCGGCCAAGTGGCGCGGTTCGAGACCTTCCAGCCAGCTGCGCACTTCATTGGTCAGGCCCACGCCGACGGTATCGGCGGTGATCTTGCGGTCCAGAATCCACTTCAGCGCTTCAGGTTGCTGCACGATGTCGGTCAGCAGGTTGTGCATTTCCAGCACATCCACGCCACGCTCACGCATCTTGGTGACAAAGTCGAAGTGGTCACGCTTGGCCTGGTCGACCCAGATCACATCGTCGAACAGCAGTTCGTCACAGTTGCTCGGCGTCAGGCGCTTGTGCGCCAGGCCCGGTGCGCACACCATGACTTTGCGCAGCTTGCCGGCCTCGGAGTGCACACCGTACTTCTGTTTTTCAGCGGACATGGTTTCATTCCTCCAATGGGACGAAAGCGTGGTCAAAGGGTCAGGAAGCCGTCGTACAGGCCATAGGCTGCCACCAGGGCGCCGATCACCACGGCGGCGAAGATCAGCTTTTCCACGTTGGTGAAGATGGGTTGGCCCACTTCACGCTTGGCCTTGGCGAACAGGATCGCGCCAGGGGCGTACAGCAATGCCGACAGCAGCAGGTATTTCACACCGCCGGCGTACAGCAGCCAGATGGCGTACAGCAGGGCGATAGCGCCGATGATCAAGTCTTTCTTGCGTTCGGCCAGGGCCTGCTCATAGGTTTCGCTGCGCAGCGCCAGCAGGAAGGCGTAGGCCGCCGACCACAGGTAGGGCACCAGAATCATGGAGGTGGCGAGGTAGATCAGCGACAGGTAGGTGCTGCTGGAAAACAGCGTGATCACCAGGAAGACCTGCACCATGGCGTTGGTCAGCCACAGCGCATTGGCCGGTACCTGGTTGGCGTTCTCGCGGCGCAGGAATGCCGGCATGGTGTGGTCCTTGGCGGCGGCGAACATGATTTCGGCGCACAGCAGCACCCACGACAGCAAGGCCCCCAGCAACGAGATGATCAGGCCGACACTGATCAGTACCGCCCCCCAGTGGCCGACCACATGCTCCAGCACGGCGGCCATCGACGGGTTCTGCAGCTTCGCCAGTTCCGGTTGGGTCATGATGCCCAGCGACAGCACATTGACCAGTACCAGGAACAACAGCACGGTCACGAAGCCGATGACCGTGGCCTTGCCCACGTCGGCGCGCTTTTCGGCGCGTGACGAGAAGATGCTCGCACCCTCGATACCGATGAACACCCATACGGTGACCAGCATCATGTTGCGGACCTGGTTCATCACACTGCCCAGTTCGGGCGTGCCCCGGCCCCAGATGTCGGCGGTGAAGATGTCCAGCTTGAAGGCGAACAGGCAGATCAGGGCGAACAGCACCAGCGGCACCACCTTGGCCACGGTGGTCACCAGGTTGATGAACGCCGCTTCCTTGATGCCGCGCAAGACCAGGAAATGCACGGCCCATAGCAGTAGCGAGGCGCCGATGATGGCGGCTGGCGTGTTGCCCTCGCCAAAGACCGGGAAGAAGTAGCCCAGGGTGCTGAACAGCAGCACGAAGTAGCCGACGTTGCCCAGCCAGGCACTGATCCAGTAGCCCCAGGCCGAAGAAAAGCCCATGTAGTCGCCAAAGCCGGCCTTGGCGTAGGCATAAACCCCGCCATCGAGGTCTGGTTTGCGGTTGGCCAGGGTCTGGAACACGAAGGCCAGGGTCAGCATGCCCACGGCAGTGATGGCCCAGCCGATCAGTACCGCGCCAACCCCTGCGCTGGCCGCCATGTTCTGCGGCAGGGAGAATATGCCGCCGCCAATCATCGAGCCGACCACGAGTGCAACTAATGCACCGAGTTTCAATTTTCCGGATGAATCAGACATTTAACAACTCCTGCCAGGAGAAAGTTGACGACAGCATAAATCCGCCGTCTCAGCCATTCGCTGACGTGGGTCAGGTCATGGTGCCGTGAAGTAGGAAAAAACCTTCACGGTGCTCCTGGAGTGTGCCGACATCTCAAGCTGCAGGCCTTGCGCACTGGCACCTCCATGTCATTCTAGAGCAAACGCTCTGTTCAACCTGCGATGCTTGACGCTAGTCGCTTTCGCGGCTTTCGCCACTTTTTTACGCATATTTCGAGTTTTATCACTTTCTTTTCCAGTGACTATCTAGCTGCTAGTTTTTACAGAATCTATTTATAGATAAAACTGTTATTACCGCGCGTCATTTTGTGAATGGGTTCACTATAAGCAAGCGTTTCTATATGGCCGCAAACGCTGTTGCATTCGTACGACATTGGCGAAAAACGGGGGATACATGAGCGAACCGGGTCAGAAGCTACGCTTGGGCGCGCTGATCGCGTTGGTGGTCGGCTCGATGATTGGCGGCGGGATATTCTCGTTGCCGCAGAACATGGCGGCGCGTGCCGATGTAGGGGCGGTGCTGATCGGCTGGACCATCACTGCGGTGGGCATGCTGGCCCTGGCCTCCGTGTTCCAGACCCTGGCCAACCGCAAGCCGGAACTGGACTCGGGAGTATATGCCTACGCCAAAGCCGGTTTTGGCGACTACATGGGCTTCTCATCGGCCTGGGGCTACTGGATCAGCGCCTGGCTGGGCAACGTCGGTTACTTCGTATTGCTGTTCAGCACCCTGGGTTTCTACTTCCCTGTATTTGGCGAGGGCAATACGCCTGTCGCCATCGGTTGTGCCTCAGTCCTGCTGTGGGCGGTGCACTTTCTGGTCTTGCGCGGCATCAAGGAGGCGGCGTTCATCAACCAGGTGACCACCGTGGCCAAAGTGGTGCCCATCCTGATTTTCGTGGTGATTGCCGCATTCGCCTTCCGCGCCGATATCTTCACCCGGGATATCTGGGGGTTGAGCAACCCTCAGTTCGGAGGTGTGCTGGAGCAGGTGCGCAACATGATGCTGGTGACCGTATTCGTGTTCATCGGCATCGAGGGCGCCAGCGTCTACTCCGGGCGGGCCCAGCGCCGCTCCGATGTGGGCAAGGCCACGGTCATCGGCTTTCTCGGTGTGCTGGCGCTACTGGTGCTGGTCAACGTGCTGTCCCTCGGGGTGATGACCCAGCCGGAGCTTGCCGGTTTGCAGAACCCTTCGCTGGCGTCGGTGCTGGAGCATATCGTCGGCCCTTGGGGCGCATTGCTGATCAGTATCGGCCTGGCGGTTTCGCTGCTGGGGGCGTTGCTTTCCTGGGCATTGTTGTGTGCCGAGATTCTTTACGCCACCGCTCGTGACAAGACCATGCCGCGCTTCCTGGCCAAGGAAAACGCCAACCATGTACCGGCCAATGCCCTGTGGCTCACCAACTGCATGATCCAGGGTTTCCTGCTGATCACGTTGTTCTCGGCCGGCACTTACACCAGCCTGATCTACCTGGCGTCGTCGATGATCCTGGTGCCTTACCTGTGGTCGGCGGCCTATGCGCTGCTGCTGGCGGTGCGTGGCGAGAGCTACGCCGCGCAGCCACGGTTGCGGCGCAAAGACGTGCTGGTGGCGCTGGTTGCCTTGCTCTACGCCATCTGGCTGCTGTATGCCGGCGGGCTCAAGTACCTGCTGTTGTCGGCATTGCTGTATGCCCCGGGCGTGATCCTGTTCGCCAGGGCCAAGCATGAGCAGCGGCAAACCCTGTTCACCACGTGGGAAAAGCTGATTTTCGCGGCCGTGCTGGCAGGCGCGGCGCTGGCCGCCTACGCCCTGTATTCAGGGTTGCTGAGCTTGTGATGGGGCTGCGCAGGCGTGCTCCGGGCGTGACCAGATCCACAGGTTGCCCAGGGTCATGCCGGCGATGGCGAGGAATACCGGCCAGTGGTGTTCAAGAAAGGTCAGCATCAGGCCTGCACAGAGCAGCATGCTGAAGGTAGCGCTGACCTTGGCGCGGCGCTGGATCACCTTGCCGTTGCGCCAGTTGTACAGAATCGGCCCAAACAGGCGGTGGTTTTCCAGCCAGGCCGACAACCGTGGCGAACTGCGCGTTGCAGCCCACGCTGCCAGCAGGATGAATTCGGTGGTTGGCAGGCCGGGAATGACGATCGCGACCAGACCCACCCCCAGGCTCACGTAAGCCAGTATTCCATACAGCAGGCGGGCGAGTTTCGAGCGGGCGGGTCGGGTCATGGTCTCACTGCAAAAAACGGTGCGGCCACCAGAAGGGTGGCTGGCTAAGGCGTATCAAACCAGCGCAGCATCTGCAGCATAGGCATGCTTGAGCAGCTCGGTGAAGCGCTCGAATGCCGCTACTGCGCCGCGCTCGGCAGCCGCGTCTTCTTCGGCCGACAGGTCCAGGGCATCCAGGATGCGGGTGAACTGCTTCCAGCCTTCAGCACGGCCACCGGCCGGCTCGCCCAGGTGCCGGGCGCCGAAGCTGTCGGACAGGCCCAGCGCTGCGGCCCGTTTGATCAGAAACGCAGCGCCCAGTTTGGAGCCTTCGGAGACGAAGATCCAGCCCATTGCCTCGCCCAGGCTCGGATTGGCCAAGGCACCCGGCACCGCGGCCGGCACCTGGGTGTCGAGGTCGGCGAGGTCGAGGCGGGCTTGGTCGGCCCGGCAGCGCGCGGCCAGGTCGGGGACGATGGCGATCAGTTGCGGGTCGTTGTACAGGGCCTGCAGCTCGGATTGGAACAGGTACTGGGCGACCACGAAGCGGGCGAAACTTTCGCGGCTGTCGAATGGGGCGTGGGACTTGACCAGGGCATCCAGCTCGGCGTGCGGGGCGTGGGTGATCTGGTTCAGGCGCTGGGAGCGCAAGGCTGGGCGGTCGATCATGGGGCAGTCCTTGGAAAGAGGGCGTCTAGAGACAAGACGAAGCAGCGGGGGCGGAACAGTAAAAAAAACCGGGTATCTACAGACGGGTCATTGCGTTGCCTGTGGGATCGGGCGCCGCGCGGGCGGCGCCTGATCCCACAGGCGCTGCAAACCTGAAACCTTCAGATATCCCACACCACATTGATGCCGAAGTTGCGCCCCGGCATGCTCAAACGGTCGATGTTGGCCGGCTGGGTCACAGCCGCTTCACCCTGGCCGTCATAGCTGCGTACCGAGTCCCACTGCCAGTATTTCTTGTCGGTCAGGTTGTACAGCCCGGCGTTGATGGTGACGTCGTCGGTCACCTTGTAGAAACCGGTCAGGTCCAGCACGCCATAGCCTGGCGTGCGGAACTTCGTGCTCGAACCGTCTGGCGAGTAGAAGGTGCTGTCGTCGACCCGGGTCTTGCGCTTGACCAGCGTCCAGCTCAGCAAGCCACCATAGTTGTGTTGCTCGTAACCCAGGCCGAACACGCCTTTGAGCGGGTTGACCGTGTTCAGCGGTTCGCCGGTGTCATCGTTACGGCCATAGGTATAGGCAATCGAGCCCTGGGTATACAGGCCTTGTGGCGCTCCGAAGTGGTCAAGGTTGAGGCGGCCCTTGACCTCGGCGCCCTTGATGGTGGCGTGCTTGATGTTGTTGGCCTGGAAGGTCTGTTCCAGGTTGGCGCTCTGCACGGCGTCTTCGTCGATGAAGTCGCGGTACTTGTTGTAGAACACCGCCACGTCGAAGTTACCGGCGTCGAAGTTGCCGCGCAGGCCGGTTTCGTAGCCCTTGCTCTTTTCAGGCTCCAGCCCTGGGTTGCCTTCTACCCGGTAGCCTTGGTCTAGGTTGACGAATTTCCCGTACATGGACTTGGCGGTCGGCGTGCGGAAGCCCTCAGCGTACTGGCCGTACCAGGTGTAGTGGTCATCGAAGGCGTAGGTCAGGCCGAACTTGGGCGAGACGCGGTGCCACGTCTTGTCCGAGTCGTCCTGGGAGGTGGGCGCGGTGGCGGTGGACTCCAGGCCACGCAGGAACGCCTCGGTGAACTTGGGCTGCATGCGCGTGTAGTCGTAACGGGCGCCTGGCAGGAAGGTCCAGCGGTTCCAGCGGATTTCATCCTGCACGAACAGGCTGTAGGTGTTCACGGTCGGGTCCGGGAAATCACTGACCAGCACCTGGCCGTCGGCCGGGCGCGGCGCGCCGGCGGCAGCGCAACCCGAGCCTACGGCCAGGCAGGTGCCCGTGCCGCTGCGCGACCCGGTGATTTTCTCGTGCTTGAGGGTGGTGCCGTAGGTCAGCAAGTGGTCGGTGCTGCCGATGCTGAAGGCTTTGTCCAGCTGGGCATCGAATACCCACTGGCGGTCCTTGTAACGTGTGTCGCGGGTGCGCAGTACCTGGCGGCCAGGTGGCGCATAGATTTCATCGGTGTGCTGGTCGGTCTTGGCGACCTGGTAGTTCAGGCTCCACTTCACCTGGTCAGCGAACAGCGTGTCCAGGCCGAATTCATGGTTGATGCCGAAGCGTTCGCGGGTGATGGTGTCGTTGCCGCTGCGCGCCTTGTAGTAGCCCATGCCCCCGAACCCGGGTATGAACGGCCCTCCCGCGGCGCTGAGGATATTCTGGTCGCGGTCATCCTTGTAGCGCTCGTAAGTAACGCCCAGGCGGGCGTCGTCAGCGTAGTTCCAGCCTGCCTTGGCCAGCACGTTGGTGGTGCGCACGTCCATCGGGTTGGCTTCGGTACGGGCCAGGCCGGCGCCGCTGTGATGGCCTTGGGTCTCGGTCTCGTGGCCATTGCGCTGGCTCAGGTGCAGCAGGCCGTCGACATCGCCCTGACGCCCGGCGACGGTGGCCGAGGTCAGCCAGCTTTCGTCCGCCGAGCTGTAACCGCTTTTCAGGCGTGCGCCAACATCCTTGCCTGGCTTGATGATGTCGTCGGGGTCGAGGGTGAAGTAGCTGACCGCGCCGCCGATCGCATTGCTGCCATACAGCACCGAGGCCGGGCCGCGCAGGATTTCCACGCGCTTGACGATTTCCGGGTCGACATAGTTGCGTTGGGTTTGCGCGTAGGGGCCGTAGAAGAAACTGTCGGGGATCGCCACACCGTCGACCTGGGTGAGAATCCGCTCGCCGTCGATACCGCGGATGTTGTAGCCGTTCAGGCCACTGCGCTGGCCGGTGCCGGCCACCGACACACCCGGTTCGTAACGCACCAGGTCCTGGATGTTGTTGACGTTCTGGCGGTCCAGTTGCGCTCGGGTCTGCACGCTGACCGTGCTCGGCACCTGGCTCACGTCCTGGGCACTGCGGGTGGCGCTGACGGTCACTTGCTGCAGCGCGATCACATTGTTCGCGGCCTGGCGTTCGAGTACCACATTGGCATTGCCGATCTTGCGAAAGCTCAGCCCGGTGCCCTGCAACAGGCGCTTGAGCGCGGCATCTGGCGGCAGCGCACCCTGTACACCGGGTGAGGCCACGCCTTCGGCCAACTCGGCGCTGAAGCCAACCTGCCAACCGGTGACCTGGCTGAAGGCGTTGATGGCCGACACCAGCGGTTGCTGGCCGATGCTGAAGCGGTAATCGCCCATGCGCGGGCTGCTGGCGCGGGCCGGTTCGGCAGCCAGCGCCGGCAGGCTGCAGGCGCCGCTGGCGAGCAATGCCAAGGTCAGCAGCGAAAGCTGCCCGGTACGGCGGGGAAGGGAAGACGAGCGGGTAATACCTGTGTACATCGAAAGCGCTCCCAAACGTGCAGACAGTTATAGGTGTCTGTTCTCGTTTGTTAAACAAGAATCAGTTGCATTGGCTATAACGAGACGGATGGGGGCGCAAAACCGCGTAAAAATAAATGCAAAAGCGTTGAACAGGCATGCCGGGCTGCGCGGCGGCGTGGCCGCAGGGGAGGCAAACAGTCAGTTCAGGATGACCAGCGCCGGGTACTCATGCAACTGGGCGGAGGTGATGTGAGCCAGCGCGCGCAGGGTTTCCAGCGGCTGGTCGAGGCGGTAGTTGCCGGTTACGGCAATGTCATCCAGCTGGGTATTGCGGTTGATGATCCAGCCGGGGTAATAGCGCCGGACTTCGGCCAGTACCTGGCTCAGCGGGCAGTTTTCGAACACCAGGCGGCCATCGACCCAGGCCAGGTCCTTGTGCATGTCGGGGCGCTGGCGCTGGCCAATGCCCTGGGGGCCCACACTGATGCTGTCGCCAGCGCTGAGGCGTATGCGCTGGTCACGCGCACCTTGCAGGTCGACATCGCCGCGCTGCACCCGCAGTTGCGCTTCACCGTTGAGGTAGCGCACGGCGAAATCGGTATCGCGTGCTTGCGCGCGCAATGGCCCGGCCTGGACTTCCAGCGGCATCGGCGCGTTCTGCGGCACCTGGAAGTAGGCTTCACCCTGCAGCAGGCGCGCGACCTGGCGGCCGCCGCGGCGGTCACTGGCGAACGCCGAATTGGTATTCAGCAGCACCTTCGCGCCATCGTCCAGTTGCAGGCGCTGGCGTTCGCCGACCACGGTCAGGTGGTCGGCCTGCAGGCGTGTCGGCAGGTTGCCGAAGGTCACCAGCCCAACCAGCAGCACGGCTGCCGTCGCCAACGGCTTCCAGTGGCTGCGCAGGCGCCCGCGCCACGACCGACGCTGCTGCCGGTGCATCTGCGTGGCCACCTGGTGCAGCGGCATACCGTTCCACAGCGCTTCTGCCTCGACATAGGCTTCGGCGTTTTCTGGCGCTGCGCTCAACCAGGCCTGGAAGGCGAGGGTGTCGTCGGCATCGGCGCCTTGCAGGCGTACCAGCCATTCCAGCGCCTCGTCCATGGCACGCGCACGGGCATTGGGCCCGGCAGGTGACGGGTGAGGGGCGGGGCTGTCGGTCACGGGGAATCCTTGCGTGGTTTTTTGCAAATGATCAAGGCTGCGGCGTGGTGTGGCAAGGGCTTTACGTTGAGGGGCTGGCCAGCGGCCGGTTCACTTCAGGCGCTCGGCGACGCCCATGCAGATGGCCATGATCAGCTTCAGTTCCTTTTGTACCGTACTGGCCGAAACATTCAGTTGCTCGGCAATTTCCAGGTAGGTGGCGCCATGCAGGCGGCTGAGAATGAAGATGCGCTGCTGGCGCTCGCTCAGCTGGTTCAGGCTGATGCTCAGGTGCTTGAGCAGTTGTTCGGCGTGCGCGGCATCCTCGCTGCTGCTGGCCGGTGCGGCCACGCTGTGCAGCACCTCGTCGGGCACGTCGTCGACCAGCATGCGGGCCTGCACCCGGCGGGCGCGCAGGTGGTCGAGCGCCAGGTTGCGGGCCGTCTGGAACACGAAAGGTTCGATGTGCTCGACAGGCCGCTCGCCCAGGGCGCGCGACACCCGCAGGTAGGTTTCCTGCAGCAGGTCCTCGGCGGTGCTGGGGTTGCCGACCATGCGCTGCAGGGTGCGCAGCAGGGAAAGGCGCTGGAGGAGGAAGACGGCGTTGAACCGGGACTGACTCACGAGAAGACCTGACCGATCAAAAGCTAATGATAATGCTTATCATCTATGCGGAAGGTCAAGTCTGGGAATGTTAGGAAAAGGTAAAGATTGTGAGCCCGCTGGTGGCTGGGGGAGGATGTTCTGTGTATTCGAGACCGAGCGCCGCCCGCGCGGCGCCGGGTCTCACAGGCGCCAAAAGTGCCCCGTCAGGCTCACCGTGCCCTGCACAACGCCAGGCAGTTATCCAGCATGCGGTTGCTGAAGCCCCACTCGTTGTCATACCAGGCCAGCACCTTGAGCATGCGCCCGTTGGCGCGGGTGTGGTTGGCATCGATGATCGACGACAGCGGGTTGTGGTTGAAATCGCAGGAAACCAATGGCAACGCGTTATAGCCCAAGACCTTGGAATGCTTGCTCGCCTCGAGGAACAACTGGTTGACCTGCTCGGCGGTGGCCTCGCGTTTGAGGTTCACGGTCAGGTCCACCAGCGACACGTTGATCACTGGGACCCGCACGGCCATACCGGTCAGTTTGCCGGCCAGTTCCGGCAATACCAGGCCTACCGCCTCGGCCGCGCCGGTCTTGCTGGGGATCATCGACTGGGTTGCCGAGCGCGCGCGGTACGGGTCGCTGTGGTAAACGTCGGTCAGCACCTGGTCGTTGGTATAGGCGTGGATGGTGGTCATCAGGCCTTGCTCGATGCCGAACTCGCGGTGCAGCACCTGGGCGATCGGTGCCAGGCAGTTGGTGGTGCACGAGGCGTTGGATATGACCTGGTGCGAAGCCCGCAGCACGTCATGGTTGACCCCGTACACCACGGTGGCATCAGCCCCTTTGGCCGGCGCCGAGACAATCACCTTGCCCGCCCCGGCAGCCAGGTGGGCAGCTGCCTTGGCCCGCTCGGTAAACAACCCGGTGCATTCGAACACCACATCGATCGCTTCGGCCTTCCACGGCAGTTCGGCCGGGTTGCGAATGGCACTGACCGCGATACGGTCACCATTGACCGTGAGGCTTTCGTGGTCGGCCTCCACCGTGGCGTCGAAGGTGCCGTGCACGCTGTCGTACTTGAGCAGGTGGGCGTTCATGGCGCTGTCGCCCAGGTCGTTGATGGCGACGACCTGCAGGTCCTGGCGGTAGCCTTGGGTATACAGTGCGCGCAGGACGTTGCGGCCGATGCGGCCGAATCCATTGATGGCGATGCGAAGGGTCATGGCAGTACCTCTGGCAGTCCGAGTGAAACCTGTGGCACAAAGGAGCTTCACTGAAACGGTTTTGTTGTTGGAATTACAAGATTATTCACTATCAGATAGAAAACAAGCCTTTTTAGTGGCAGTATTTTGTTTAAACATACAACGAGTGGTGGGGCAATATGCCTCTACCGATGCAGCGGGCTCCTGGTCTTGAGCCTAGGCGGCAATCGGTTGGAGGGGAAATGCCCGGTAAACCGCCCTTACAATTAGTCTGGAGTCCAGTACATGCATCCGCGCATCCTTGAGGTCACCCAGCGGCTGGTCGAACGCAGCCGAGCCACCCGCGAACGCTACCTGCAGCTGATTCGCGGCGCGGCCAGTGACGGGCCCATGCGCGCCAGCCTGCAGTGCGCCAACTTCGCCCACGGGGTGGCCGGTTGCGGGAGCGACGACAAGCAAACGCTGCGCCTGATGAACGCCGCCAACGTGGCCATCGTCTCGGCCTACAACGACATGCTGTCGGCCCACCAGCCGTACCTGCACTTCCCCGAGCAGATCAAGCAGGCCCTGCGCGAGGTCGGCTCGGTCGGCCAGTTCGCCGGTGGCGTGCCGGCCATGTGCGACGGCGTGACCCAGGGTGAGCCGGGCATGGAACTGGCCATCGCCAGCCGGGAAGTGATTGCCATGTCCACCGCGGTAGCGCTGTCGCACAACATGTTCGACGCCGCGCTGATGCTGGGCATTTGCGACAAGATCGTCCCCGGGCTGATGATGGGCGCGTTGCGCTTTGGCCATTTGCCGACCATTTTCGTGCCGGGCGGGCCGATGGTTTCCGGCATTTCCAACAAGCAGAAGGCCGACGTGCGCCAGCGCTATGCCGAAGGCAAGGCCAGCCGCGAGGAGCTGCTGGAGTCGGAGATGAACTCCTACCACAGCCCGGGTACCTGCACCTTCTACGGCACCGCCAATACCAACCAGCTGGTGATGGAGGTGATGGGCCTGCATCTGCCTGGCGCGTCGTTCGTCAACCCGTACACGCCGCTGCGCGATGCGCTCACCGCCGAGGCCGCGCAACAGGTCACGCGCATGACCAAGGCCAGTGGCAGCTTCATGCCGCTGGGCGAAATCGTCGACGAGAAGGCGCTGGTCAACTCCATCGTTGCCCTGCACGCCACGGGTGGCTCCACCAACCATACCCTGCATATCCCGGCAATTGCCCAGGCTGCCGGCATACAGCTGACCTGGCAGGACATGGCCGACCTCTCCGAGGTCGTGCCCACCCTGTCGCATGTCTACCCCAACGGCAAGGCTGACATCAACCACTTCCAGGCCGCTGGCGGCATGGCCTTCCTGATCCGCGAGCTGCTCGATGCCGGCCTGTTGCACGAAGACGTCAACACCGTCGCCGGCCACGGCCTGCGCCGTTACACCCAGGAGCCGTTCCTCGATGATGGCAAGCTGGTATGGCGCGAAGGCCCGCTGCAAAGCCTGGACGAAAGCATCCTGCGCCCGGTCGCGCGGCCGTTCTCGGCCGAAGGCGGCCTGCGGGTGATGGAGGGCAACCTGGGGCGTGGCGTGATGAAGGTTTCGGCTGTAGCTGCCGAGCACCAAGTGGTCGAGGCCCCGGCGCGGGTGTTCCACGATCAGCAGTCGCTGGCCGATGCGTTCAAGGCCGGTGAGCTGGAGTGTGATTTCGTGGCCGTGGTGCGCTTCCAGGGCCCCCGTTGCAATGGCATGCCCGAGCTGCACAAGCTCACGCCGTTCCTGGGCGTGCTGCAAGACCGCGGCTTCAAGGTGGCGCTGGTTACCGACGGGCGCATGTCCGGCGCCTCGGGCAAGATCCCGGCGGCGATCCACGTGTGCCCCGAAGCCTATGACGGTGGCCCGCTGGCACGGGTGCGCGATGGTGATATGGTGCGCGTTGATGGTGTCGAAGGCACGCTGCGGGTACTGGTATCGGCCGAAGAACTGGCCAGCCGCGACCTGCCGCCGGCGCCCCAGGGCAATGACCTGGGGTGCGGGCGCGAGCTGTTCGGCTTCATGCGCATGGCGTTCAGCCCGGCAGAGCAGGGCGCCAGTGCCTTCACCTCTGCCCTGGAGAACCTTAAATGAAGGACCTGCTGGTTGGCGATATCGGCGGCACCAACGCCCGTTTTGCGTTGTGGCGTGACAACCAGTTGCACGAGGTAAAAGTCTTCGCTACCGCGGACTACACCAGCCCGGAGCAGGCTATCGAGGCCTATCTGCATGGCCAGGGCATCGCCCGCGGCGGCCTGGCCGCGGTGTGCCTGGCGGTGGCAGGGCCGGTCGAGGGCGACGAGTTTCGCTTCACCAACAACCACTGGCGCCTGAGCCGCCTGGCGTTCTGCAAGACCTTGCAGGTCGAGCGGCTGGTGTTGATCAATGATTTCACCGCCATGGCGTTGGGCATGACCCGCCTGCAGGAAGGCGAAGTGCGCCAGGTGTGCCCCGGCCAGGCAGACCCCACGCGCCCGGCACTGGTGATCGGCCCGGGCACCGGCCTTGGCGTGGGTTCGCTGCTGCGCCTTGGCGGGCAGCACTGGCAGGCCTTGCCGGGCGAAGGCGGGCATGTCGACCTGCCGGTGGGCAACGCCCGCGAAGCGGCGATCCACCAGCAGATCCACCAGCAAATCGGCCATGTCAGTGCCGAGACGGTACTCAGCGGGGGTGGCCTGGTACGGCTTTACCAGGCCCTGTGTGCGCTGGACGGCGACACCCCACGGCACACGTCCCCGGCGCAGATCACCGATGCAGCACTGGGCGGCGAGCCACGGGCACTGGCGGTGATCGAGCAGTTCTGCCGGTTCCTGGGGCGCGTGGCCGGGAACAATGTGCTTACCCTGGGCGCGCGCGGTGGGGTCTATATCGTTGGCGGGGTCATCCCGCGGTTTGCCGAGTTGTTCCTGCGCAGCGGGTTCGCCGCCAGCTTTGCCGACAAAGGCTGCATGAGCGGCTACTTTGCGGGTGTGCCGGTGTGGCTGGTGACGGCGGAGTTTTCCGGGTTGCTGGGGGCGGGTGTGGCGTTGCAGCAAGCGCTGGACCATTGACTGGGGCCGCTTTGCGGCCCATCGCGGGCAAGCCCGCGAAGGGCTGCAAAGCAGCCCCAATAAAAACAGGCAGCAAAGACCTGTAACCAAGAAGAGGAAGGACCACCTTGAGCACTGCCGGCAAATCGATCCTGATGGTCGACGACGACCAGGAAATCCGTGAACTGCTGCAAACCTATTTGAGCCGCTCCGGCTTCCAGGTGCATGCCGAAGCCGACGGCGCGGGCTTTCGCCGCGCGCTGGACAGCAGCCCCTGCGACCTGGTCATTCTCGATGTCATGTTGCCCGATGAAGATGGTTTCAGCCTGTGCCGCTGGGTTCGGCAGCATCCGCGCCGGGCGCGTGTGCCAATCATCATGCTCACTGCCAGTTCCGATGAAGCCGACCGGGTCATCGGCCTAGAGCTGGGTGCCGACGACTACCTGGGCAAACCGTTCAGCCCGCGCGAGCTGCAGGCGCGGGTAAAGGCCCTGCTGCGCCGCGCCGAGTTTGGCCAGGCGGCGCCGGGGAGCGCGGTGCTGGCCTTCGATGACTGGCGCCTGGACACGGTCAGCCACCGGCTGTTCCACCGCGATGGTGAGGAGGTGATTCTCTCCGGTGCCGACTTCGCACTGCTCAAGCTGTTCCTCGACCACCCACAGCAAATCCTCGACCGCGACACCATCGGCAACGCCACCCGCGGCCGCGAGCCGATGCCGCTGGACCGTATCGTCGACATGGCGGTCAGTCGCCTGCGCCAGCGCCTGCGCGACACCGATAAACCTCCCCGGCTGATCCGCACCGTGCGCGGCAGCGGTTACCTGTTGGCGGCGCATGTCTGCTGTGCGCCCTGAGCGGCGCTGGCGCTTGCTGCCCCGCTCACTGCTGGGGCGCATGCTGCTGCTGACCCTGCTGGTGGTGCTGCTGGCCCAGGGGTTGTCGAGCATCATCTGGGTTTCCCAACTGCGCGCCAGCCAGTTGCAGGGGTTGCGGGCCAGTGCCAGCAGCCTGGCCCATTCGATGAGCGCCAGCGTCAGTTACTTCCGGTCGTTGCCAGTGGCCTACCGGCCGCTGGTGCTCGACCAGTTGCGCAGCATGGGCGGCACGCGGTTTTTCGTATCGCTCAACGCCACCCCGCTGGACATGCAGGCGTTGCCCGTCACGGCGCGCAAGCAGGCGGTGATCGATGTATTCCAGCAGGTGTTGCACGAGCGCCTGGGGTCGCAGATGGAAATTTCCGTCGAGTTCGTCGGGCCTGACGAGCTGCGCATCTTCAACAGCGGCCTCAAGCTCGACGAGCTGCCGCGCTCGTGGGCGCATTACTCGCTGACGCTCGAGCCCCTCAAGCCACCGGTGCTGGTCACGCAGATCCGCCTGGGGGAGGGGGAGTGGCTGTACATCGCCTCGTTGCTGCCCGAGCCATATACCGGCCTGGAAGCCGAACGCCTGCCACGCCAGCAGGTGGGGTTCATGGTGCTGACCACGGCCTTGCTGTTGCTGTTCATCGGCTTGCTGGTGCACTGGCAAAGCTGGCCACTCAAACGCCTGGCCCGGGCCGCGCGGGAAATGTCGCTGGGCGCTGATGTGGCGCCGCTGGCGGAAGGTGGCGGCAGCGAAGTGGTCGAGGTGAGCCGGGCATTCAACAGCATGCGCGAACGTATCAGCCGTTACCTGACCGAACGCAGCCAGTTGTTCAGCGCCATATCCCACGACCTGCGCACACCAATAACCCGCCTGCGCCTGCGTGTCGAGCTGTTGGAAGACGAGCGCCTGCAAGCCAAGTTCAGCCAGGACCTGGACGAGCTGGAGCTGCTGGTCAAAGGCGCCCTGCAATGTGTGAAGGACACCGACATCCACGAGAACATCGAGCCCGTCGACCTCAATCAGGTGCTGGATATCCTGGCCGAGCCTTACCTGGCCGATGGCCGCGTCACTGTGTACGGCAAGGCGCTTGCACCGTACCCCGGCAAACCTCTGGCCCTGCGACGCTGCATCGGCAACCTGATCGACAACGCCATCAAGTACGGCGAACGGGCGCAACTGCGTATCATCGACAGCGCCGAGGGCTTTGTGCTGCAGGTGGATGACCAAGGGCCGGGGGTACCCCAGCAGCAGCTGGAGCAGGTGTTCGAGCCACACTTCCGCCTGGCCGCCCAGCAACAGGGTTACGGGCTGGGGTTGGGGATTGCACGCAATATTGCCCATAGCCATGGCGGCGAGGTGAGTTTGCTGAACCTGCGCGACGGCGGGCTGCGGGTAACCTTGTTCCTGCCGCGAGGCATGGACTGATTTTCCGTGTTGCCTGCAAGGGCCGCAGGGTTTCAAGGTTTGCCCTCAGGTCACTCAATTGTCACTGCCCAGTGACAATCCCAACCTCCTTCGTGACATCTGCCTCGACCCCGCTGGCTAGAATTCGCACACGACTGGCAAGGATAAAGCTGGCTCATGAATACCCACCTACTGCCCTCCACCAGCTGGCTGAAAGCCCCGGCTCATACGGCCTGGCGCCTGGCCGAGGCCCAGCGGCTGCTGGCCTTTGCCAAAGCCGCGAAACGCCCGGACGGCTTCGGCAACCTGGATGCCAAAGGCCAACTCGCCGCTGGTGCCCGCGCCGAAACCATGAACACGGCGCGCATGACCCACTGTTTTGCCCTGGCTCACCTGCAAGGCATTCCAGGCTGCCTGGCCTACGCCGAGCACGGCGTGGCCGCCCTGCGCGGCGCCATGCAAGATGCCAGCTGTGGGGGCTGGTTCGCTCACCCCGATGGCCAGCAGGACAGCGGCAAGGCCGCCTACCTGCATGCCTTCGTCGCCCTGGCCGCCAGCTCTGCCGTGGTGGCGGGCGCCGCCAGTGCCAGGGGCCTGCTGGCAGACGCCACCGAGGTGATCGAGCGGCATTTCTGGAGCGAAGCCGAAGGTGCCCTGCAAGAGGCTTACTCCCGTGCCTGGCAATTGCCCGAGCCGTACCGTGGCGCCAACAGCAACATGCATGCGACCGAGGCGTTCCTGGCCCTGGCTGATGTCACCGGCAACACGCTGTGGCTGCAACGCGCGTTGCGTATCGCCGAACGCATCATCCATACCCATGCCGCCGGTAGCGGTTACCGGGTGATCGAACACTTCGACGTACACTGGCAGCCCGTGGCGGACTACAACCACGACCACCCCGCCGATCATTTCCGGCCCTTTGGCACCACGCCTGGGCACGCCCTGGAATGGGCGCGTTTGCTACTGCACCTGGAGGCCAGCCTGCAACGTGCCGGGCTGCCGGCACCGCAGTGGCTGGCAGAAAGTGCCAGCGGGCTGTTCGAGGCCGCCTGCCAGCACGCCTGGAACGTCGATGGCGCAGAGGGTTTCGTCTACACCCTGGACTGGGCCAACCGCCCGGTGGTGAATGCGCGCCTGCACTGGGTGCACGCCGAAGCGTGCGCCGCCGCTGCGGCCTTGTTGCAGCGTACCGGCGAGGCCCGTTACGAGCAGTGGTACCGCACCCTCTGGGGGTTTATCGCCAACCACTTCATCGACCCTGTGGCGGGCAGTTGGCACCACGAACTCGATAGCAACAACCGGCCGGCCGGGACCATCTGGCCGGGCAAGCCCGACCTCTATCACGCCTACCAGGCGCTGCTGCTGCCAGGCTTGCCGCTGGCGCCCAGCCTGGCAAGCAACCTGGGCAGCAATGTAACCAAATGATGACATTCACGCATCGCTTCGTTACCTGGCGGGGCGGGCACGCTGTTTAGACTCCATGCAACGCAAGCGTTTGACTTGCACGCATAACAACAAGAAAGGTGCTTCGATGAATTCCAAACTCTGTCTCGCCGCTGCTATCTCGCTCGCCTCCATACTGCCGCTGGGCGCCAGCGCCGCCGAAAGCAAAGGCAGTGTAGAGGTGGTGCACTGGTGGACCTCTGGCGGTGAAAAAGCAGCGGTCGATGTGCTCAAGGCGCAAGTCGAGAAAGACGGCTTCACCTGGAAGGACGGCGCCGTTGCCGGCGGCGGCGGGGCCACCGCCATGACCGTACTCAAGAGCCGCGCAGTCGCCGGCAACCCACCCGGTGTGGCGCAGATCAAGGGCCCGGACATCCAGGACTGGGCGGCCACCGGCCTGCTCGATGCCGATGTGCTCAAGGACGTGGCCAAGGAAGAAAAGTGGGACTCGCTGCTCGACAAGAAGGTCGCCGATACCGTGAAGTACGACGGTGACTACGTTGCCGTGCCGGTCAACATCCACCGTATCAACTGGCTGTGGATCAACCCCGAAGTCTTCAAGAAAGCCGGCATCGACAAGGCGCCCAGCACCCTCGACGAATTCTATGCCGCTGCCGACAAGCTCAAGGCCGCAGGCTTCATTGCGCTTGCCCATGGCGGCCAGCCTTGGCAGGACAGCACCGTGTTCGAAAACGTGGTCCTGGCAGTGATGGGCGTCGATGGCTACAAGAAGGCCCTGGTCGACCTCGACAGCGCCACCCTGGCTGGCCCGCAAATGGTCAAGGCACTGACCGAGCTGAAAAAGGTCGCCACCTACATGGACCAGGATGGCAAGGGCCAGGACTGGAACCTGGAAGCGGCCAAGGTCATCAACGGCAAGGCCGGCATGCAGATCATGGGTGACTGGGCCAAGAGCGAATGGACCCTGGCGAAGAAAACCGCCGGCAAGGATTACCAGTGCGTCCCATTCCCCGGCACGGACAAGGCCTTCCTGTACAACATCGACTCGCTGGTGGTGTTCAAGCAGAACAACGCCGGAACATCCGCCGGGCAGCAGGACATCGCGCGCAAGGTGCTGGGCGAGGACTTCCAGAAGGTCTTCAGCATCAACAAAGGGTCGATTCCGGTGCGTAACGACATGCTCGGCAACATGGGCAAGTATGGCTTCGACAGCTGCGCGCAAACCTCCGCCAAGGACTTCCTCGCCGACGCCAAGACGGGCGGCCTGCAGCCAAGCATGGCGCACAACATGGCCACCACGCTGGCCGTGCAGGGCGCGTTCTTCGATGTGGTGACCAACTACATCAACGACCCCAAGGCCGACCCGGCCGATGCGGCGAAGAAGCTGGCGGCGGCCATCAAGGCGGCCCAGTAAAGGCTGACGCGGTCCCGTTGTAGGAGCGGCCTTGCGTCGCGATGGGCTGCGCAGCAGCCCCAAACCTGCGCACTCGATCTTTCAGGTAGGTGTCGAACTTGAGTCCTCAGGGCTGCGCTGCAGCCCATCGCGACGCAAGGCCGCTCCTACCCGGAGTGCAGCGCCTTTGAGGTGAACCATGACCACGACTACCGCCCAATTGCGGGCCTCACCCCTGGACGCGCTGCAGCGCTGGCTACCCAAGCTGGTGCTGGCACCGAGCATGTTCATTGTGCTGGTGGGCTTCTACGGCTACATCCTCTGGACATTCGTGCTGTCCTTCACCACCTCGACCTTCCTGCCCACCTACAAGTGGGCGGGCCTGGCGCAATATGCCCGGCTGTTCGACAACGATCGCTGGTGGGTGGCCAGCAAGAACCTGCTGCTGTTCGGCGGCCTGTTCATCGCCATCAGCCTGGCCATTGGCGTGTTGCTGGCGGTATTGCTGGACCAGCGCATTCGCCGCGAAGGTTTTATCCGGACCATTTACCTGTACCCCATGGCCCTGTCGATGATCGTTACCGGCACCGCCTGGAAGTGGCTGCTCAACCCTGGCATGGGCCTGGACAAGCTGCTGCGCGACTGGGGCTGGGAGGGCTTCCGGCTGGACTGGCTGATCGACCCGGACCGGGTGGTGTACTGCCTGGTGATCGCCGCCGTGTGGCAGGCATCGGGCTTCATCATGGCCATGTTCCTGGCCGGGCTGCGCGGGGTTGACCAGTCCATCATCCGCGCCGCGCAGATCGACGGCGCCAGCCTGCCACGCATTTACTGGACAGTGGTGCTGCCCAGCCTGCGCCCGGTGTTTTTCAGTGCGCTGATGATTCTTTCGCACATTGCCATCAAGAGCTTCGACCTGGTGGCGGCGATGACCGCCGGTGGCCCGGGTTACTCATCCGACCTGCCGGCCATGTTCATGTACTCGTTCACCTTCAGCCGCGGCCAGATGGGCATGGGGTCGGCCAGCGCCATCCTCATGCTGGGCGCGATTCTGGCGATCCTCGTGCCTTACCTGTACTCGGAGCTGCGGAGCAAACGCCATGCATAGCGCATCGAATAGCCCTGCCGAAAAACCGGCACTGAGCCTTGGCCGTATCGCCATCCATGGCGTGTTGCTGATCGCTGTGCTGCTGTACCTGGTGCCGCTGGTGGTGATGCTGCTGACCAGCTTCAAAACCCCGGAAGACATCAGCACCGGCAACCTGCTGAGCTGGCCCGCGGTGATCACTGGCATTGGCTGGGTCAAGGCCTGGGGTACCGTCAGCGGTTACTTCTGGAACTCGATCATGATCACCGTGCCGGCGGTGCTGATCTCCACTGCCATCGGCGCGTTGAACGGCTATGTGCTCTCGATGTGGCGCTTCCGCGGGTCGCAGCTGTTCTTCGGGCTGCTGTTGTTCGGCTGCTTCCTGCCATTCCAGACAGTGTTGCTGCCGGCCTCGTTCACCCTCGGCAAGCTCGGCCTGGCCAGCACCACCAGTGGCCTGGTGCTGGTGCACGTGGTCTACGGGCTGGCCTTCACCACCCTGTTCTTCCGCAACTTCTACGTGAGCATCCCGGATGCGCTGGTCAAGGCGGCGCGCCTGGATGGCGCCGGGTTCTTCACCATTTTCCGCCGCATCATCCTGCCGATGTCGACGCCGATCATCATGGTCTGCCTGATCTGGCAGTTCACCCAGATCTGGAACGATTTCCTGTTCGGCGTGGTGTTTTCCAGCGGCGACTCGCAACCGATCACCGTGGCCCTGAACAACCTGGTGAACACCAGCACCGGCGCCAAGGAATACAACGTCGACATGGCGGCGGCGATGATCGCCGGCCTTCCAACCCTGCTGGTCTACGTGGTGGCAGGCAAATATTTCGTGCGCGGGCTGACGGCCGGCGCAGTCAAGGGGTAAGTCATGGCAACGCTCGAACTGCGCAATGTAAACAAGACCTACGGCACCGGCCTGCCCGACACCCTCAAGGACATCCAGCTGTCGATCAGCGACGGTGAGTTCCTGATTTTGGTTGGCCCGTCGGGCTGTGGCAAATCGACCCTGATGAACTGCATCGCCGGCCTGGAGCAGATCACCGGCGGGGCCATTCTCATCGACGGGCAGGACGTCAGTGGCATGAGCCCCAAGGACCGCGACATCGCCATGGTGTTTCAGTCCTATGCGCTGTACCCGACCATGAGCGTGCGCGAAAACATCGAATTTGGCCTGAAAATCCGCAAGCTGCCGCAGGCGGCAATCGATGAAGAGGTGGCGCGGGTGGCCAAGCTGCTGCAGATCGAGCACCTGCTGGCGCGCAAACCGGCGCAGCTGTCGGGCGGCCAGCAGCAGCGTGTGGCCATGGGCCGGGCACTGGCGCGGCGGCCGAAGATCTACCTGTTCGACGAGCCGCTGTCCAACCTGGACGCCAAGCTGCGGGTCGAGATGCGTACCGAAATGAAGCTGATGCACCAGCGCCTGAAGACCACCACCGTGTACGTCACCCATGACCAGATCGAGGCCATGACCCTGGGCGACAAGGTTGCGGTGATGAAAGATGGCATCATCCAGCAGTTCGGTACCCCGCAACAGATCTACAACGACCCGGCCAACCAGTTTGTCGCCAGCTTCATCGGCTCGCCGCCAATGAACTTCATTCCGGCCCGCCTCAAGCAACAGGATGGTCGCCTGCTGGCGCTGCTCGACAGCGGCCAGGCGCGCTGCGAGCTGCCCTTGGGGCTGGCCGCCAATGAACAGGATGGCCGTGAAATCCTGCTGGGCATCCGCCCTGAGCAGATCGCCCTGGGGGCCAGCGAGGGCAACGGCCTGCCGGCCATTCGTGCCGAAGTGCAGGTCACCGAACCCACCGGGCCGGACCTGCTGGTGTTCGTCACCCTCAACCAGACCAAGGTGTGCTGCCGCCTGGCGCCCGATGTGGCCTGCCAGGTTGGCGACAACCTCAACCTGCAACTGGACCCGGCGCGGGTGCTGCTGTTCGACGCCAACAGCGGCGAGCGGCTGCACCTGGCCAGCACTGCCGCAGCCACCAAGGACAACGTGGCTCACTTCAAAGGCCGTTAATTCGTCTACATCATCAATAAGAAAAAGAGGACGCAAAGGGATGGAACAGCGCAAACGTATCAAGACATTGGGGTCGCTGGCATTGCTCGCCGTGGTAGGCAGCGCCAGTGCACAAGCTGCCGAGGCATTTTCCAGCGAATCGAAGTGGATGACCGGCGACTGGGGCGGCACCCGCACCGAGCTGCTGGACAAGGGCTACGATTTCACCCTCGATTACGTGGGCGAAGTGGCCGGTAACCTGCATGGCGGCTACAACGACGACAAAACCGCGCGCTACAGCGACCAGTTCGCCCTTGGCGCGCACTTGGACCTGCAGAAGATCTTTGGCTGGCACGATGCCGAATTCAAGCTGGCGATCACCGAGCGTAGCGGCCGTAACCTGTCCAACGACCGCATCAGCGACCCGCGCGCCGGGCAGTTCAGCTCGGTGCAGGAGGTGTGGGGGCGCGGCCAGACCTGGCGCCTGACCCAGATGTGGGTCAAGCAGAAGTACTTCGACGGCGCACTGGATGTGAAAGTCGGCCGCTACGGCCCGGGTGAGGATTTCAACAGCTTCCCGTGCGACTTCCAGAACCTGGCCTTCTGCGGTTCGCAGGTGGGCAACTGGGTAGGCGGCATCTGGTACAACTGGCCGGTCAGCCAGTGGGCGCTGCGGGTGAAGTACAACATCACCCCGGACTTCTTCGTGCAGGTCGGTGCCTTCGAGCAGAACCCGTCCAACCTGGAAACCGGCAACGGCTTCAAACTCAGTGGCAGCGGCACCAAGGGCGCGATCCTGCCGGTGGAGGCGGTGTGGTCACCCAAGGTCAACGGCCTGCCGGGCGAGTACCGCCTGGGCTACTACTACAGCACCGCCAAGGCCGACGATGTCTACGACGACGTCAACGGCAACCCGCAGGGTATCACCGGCAACGCGTTCAAGTCGCACTCCAGCAAGCATGGCTGGTGGGTGGTGGCGCAGCAGCAGGTCACCGCTCATGCCGGGGATGTGAACCGCGGCCTCAGCCTGTTCGCCAACTTCACCGTGCACGACAAGGCCACCAACGTGGTCGACAACTACCAGCAGGTGGGGTTGGTGTACAAAGGCGCGTTCGACGCCCGGCCCAAGGATGACATCGGCTTTGGCGTGGCACGCATCCATGTGAACGACGACGTGAAGAAGCGTGCCGAGCTGATCAACGCGCAGAACGGCATCGACGATTACGACAACCCAGGCTTCATGCCATTGCAGCGCACCGAGTACAACGCCGAGCTGTACTACGGCTTCCACGTCACCAACTGGCTGACCGTGCGGCCCAACCTGCAGTACATCAAGAGCCCGGGTGGGGTTGACCAGGTGGACAATGCGCTGGTCGCCGGCTTGAAGATTCAGTCGTCATTCTGAGGGCAATTGTTGTAAATTTACGCCAATCCATTTTCGGCGCCCGGCACCCACTGCCCTGCAGTGGGTGTTGGGGATAGGCCGAGACAGCGCTACCTCAAACAAAAAGAGCTCTGACCCATGCCTGAACATCCGCTCCATCGCTTCTTCACCTCGCAGCGGCCGCGGCCGACATTCGAGTGGGAGCGTTACCAGCAGCGCGATGTACTGATCATCGACCACCCCCGATGCCAGGCGGTATTCAGCCGCCAGGGCGCGCAACTGCTGCATTTTCAGCCGGCGGGCGAGCGGCCTTGGCTGTGGTGCGCCGAGCAGTGGCCGCAGGTGGGGGCGATACGCGGTGGTGTGCCGGTGTGCTGGCCGTGGTATGGCCGCCACCCCAGCGAAGACCTGTGGCCGGCGCATGGCTGGGCGCGGTTGCTGGACTGGAAGCTGGTGGACAGTCGCGAGGACGAGGAGGGCGTAAGCCTGAAGTGGCAATTGGACCTGTGCGACTGGCAGGTCGACCTGCATGCCCGGTTGGGCAGCCGCATGGAGCTGAGCCTGAGCACCGAGCACCAGGACAGCCAACCCTGCCAGTTGAGCCATGCCTTGCTGGCCTACTGGCGTATCAGTCACGTTTCCGAGATAGCGCTGTCTGGGCTGGAGGATATCCAGGGTTATGACCGGCTCAACCGTCAGGCCTGCCGCGAGGACGGTGCGCTGAAGCTCAAGGGCGGCTGCCAGAAGGTCTACCCGGGCACGCCGCGGGTACAACTGCAGGACCCGGCCTGGCAGCGCGAGCTGTGCATCGACACGGGCGACAGCGACGACACGGTGGTCTGGCACCCGGGCAATCGCCCGTTGATGGGCGTGACCGGGCGGGAATGCCAGGGCTTTGTCTGCGTCGAGGCGGCCAGTGGCAGCGGCGAGGGCTTGACCCTGGCCCCGGGGCAGCGTGCCCACCTGCGTTTGCAGGCGCACCGGCTCAGTTGAGTTCGTCGTCCTCGATCGGGTAGCGGCTGGCGTTCAGGCTTTCCTTGATCTTGCGCAGGTGCGGCTGGAAATCCACGCCACGGCGCAGGGTCATGCCGGTAGCCAGGACATCGAGCACGGTCAGCTGAATGATGCGCGAGGTCATTGGCATGTAGATGTCCGTGTCTTCGGGCAGCGGGATATGCAGGCTCAGGCTGCAGGCGTTGGCCAGGGGCGAGCCGGCGGCAGTCAGGCCCAGTACCGAGGCACCGTTTTCGCGGGCCAGGCGTGCCACATCGACCAGTTCGCGGGTGCGCCCGGTGTAGGAAATGATCACGAACAGGTCACCAGTGTGGGCCACCGAGGCCAGCATGCGCTGCATCAGCACGTCGGCATGGGCCGATACCGCCAGGTTGAAGCGGAAGAACTTGTGCTGTGCATCGAGGGCCACCGGGGCGGAGGCGCCAAGGCCGAAAAAGTGGATTTGCCGGGCCTGGATCATCATGTCCACGGCACGGCTGACCTGCATCGGGTCCAGTTGCTGGCAGGCACTGTCGAGTGAGGCAATGGCGCTGGCGAAGATTTTCTGGGTATAGGCCGCCGGGTCATCGTCGGCCTCTACTGCGCGGCTGACATAGGCAGCGCCGCTGGCCAGGCTCTGTGCCAGTTGCAGCTTGAGCTCGGGGTAGCCGCTGACGCCGAACGAGCGGCAGAAACGGTTGACGGTCGGCTCGCTGACCTTGGCCGCCTGGGCCAGCGCAGCGATGCTGAAACGGGTGGCTTGTTGCGGGTTGAGCAGGATGACTTCGGCGACTTTGCGTTCGGCCTTGTTCAGCTCGTCGAGGCGTCCCTGGATCTGTTCCAGGAGGTTTCGCACGCGGTCCATGGGTATGTCCTTGGGTCGGGAAGACAGCCGGCTGTGGGAGCAGCAGGCTTTTTGCACGGTCGTCTATCGTACTGTCGGTGCGGTTGGTGTACCACTTATCTGTAACACTTGTGTGTAATGTTGTGGTTTTTACTACATTTCCCCTTGAAAACCGTATGTGAAAGCGGTATTCCTAGACCAACTTTAGGAAAGAACCAACATCATGGCTGCAATCAGTGTCGAACCTTGCACCTTTGCCCTGTTTGGCGCCCTCGGCGACCTGGCGCTGCGCAAGCTGTTTCCTGCGCTGTACCAACTCGACCGCGCCAATCTGCTGCACCCCGACACCCGTCTGCTGGCGCTGGCGCGTGAGGCCGGCAGTGCACAGGCGCACCTGGATCACATCGAAGCGCACCTGCGCCGGCATGTGCCCGAGGCCGATATCGAGCCGGCTGCACTGGGGCGCTTCCTCGCCCGGCTGAGCTACCTGCACCTGGACTTCCTGCAGCCTGAAGGCTATCAGGCGCTGGCCGAGCAGTTGCCCGGCGAGTTGCCGTTGATCGCCTACTTTGCCACCGCCGCGGCTGTATACGGGGCCATTTGCGAGAACCTTGACAAGGCCGGCCTGGTGGCGCGCACCCGGGTAGTGCTGGAAAAACCCATTGGCCATGACCTGGACTCGTCACGCCGGGTCAACGACGCTGTCGCGCGGTTCTTCCCGGAAAGCCGGGTCTACCGTATCGACCACTACCTGGGCAAGGAGACCGTGCAGAACCTCATTGCCCTGCGGTTTGCCAACAGCCTGTTCGAAACCCAGTGGAACCAGAATTCCATCTCCCATGTGGAGATCACCGTTGCCGAAAAGGTCGGTATCGAAGGCCGCTGGGGCTACTTCGACAAGGCCGGGCAACTGCGCGACATGATCCAGAACCACCTGCTGCAGCTGCTGTGCCTGATCGCCATGGACCCGCCCAGCGACTTGTCTGCCGATGCCATCCGCGACGAAAAGGTGAAGGTGTTGAAGGCACTGGCACCGATCACGGGCGACGCCCTGAGCACCCGCGTGGTGCGTGGCCAGTACATTGCCGGCTACAGCGACGGCAAGCCGGTACCGGGCTACCTGGAAGAAGACAATGCCAACGCGCAGAGCGATACCGAAACCTTCGTCGCCCTGCGTGCCGACATTCGCAACTGGCGTTGGTCGGGCGTGCCGTTCTACCTGCGTACCGGCAAGCGCATGCCGCAGAAGCTGTCGCAGATCGTTATCCACTTCAAGGAAACCCCGCACTACATCTTCGCCCCGGAACAGCGTTTGCAGGTGGGCAACAAGCTGATCATCCGCCTGCAGCCGGATGAAGGCATTTCGTTGCGGGTGATGACCAAGGAGCAGGGGCTGGACAAGGGCATGCAACTGCGCAGTGGCCCGCTGCAACTGAATTTTTCCGATACCTGGCGCAGTGCGCGGATTCCGGATGCCTACGAGCGGCTGTTGCTCGAAGTGATGCGCGGCAACCAGAACCTGTTCGTGCGCAAGGATGAAATCGAGTATGCCTGGAAGTGGTGCGACCAGTTGATCGCCGGCTGGCGTAATGCGGGCGATGCGCCCAAGCCTTACGCGGCCGGCTCCTGGGGGCCAATGAGCTCGATTGCACTGATCACACGCGATGGGAGGGCGTGGTATGGGGATATCTGAACTGAAACTGCCAGCGGTCGTGAACGTACACGAGTTGGCAAACGCCGAGGCGCTGGCCGCCACGCAGGCCCACGACGTGGCCGAGCGCCTGCGCGCTGCGGTTGCTGCCAAGGGGCAGGCCTGCGTGGTGTTGTCCGGTGGCCGCAGCCCGGTGCCCTTCCTGGAAAAACTGGCCAGCGAAGCGCTGGACTGGGCCAAGGTCACCGTCAGCCTGGCCGATGAACGCTGGGTGCCGGTAGAGCACGCCGACAGCAATGCGGGCCTGCTGGCCCGTCACCTGTTCCAGGGTGATGCGGCCAAGGCCCGCTTCATTGGCCTGTACCAGCAGGCGGAAAACCTCGACGCCGCCGCACTCATGGCCGACCAGGCGTTGGCCGAGCTGCCGCAGATCGACGTGCTGGTGCTGGGCATGGGGGACGATGGCCATACCGCTTCGCTGTTCCCGGCCAGCCCGAACTTGGAAGCAGGCCTTGACTTGGCTGGCCAACGTCGCTGCCTGCCGTTGCTGGCGCCCAGCGTGCCGCACCAGCGCCTCTCGATGACCCGCGCCTTGCTGGCCAGTGCCGGCTTTACCGCGCTGGCCGTGCAGGGCCAGGGCAAACTCGCCACCCTGCGCGCCGCGCTGGCTGGCAACGACCTTACCGAAATGCCGATTCGCGCTTTTCTTCACGCCCCCCTGGACATCTACTGGTGCCCATGAGCCAAGGATCCACAGTCATGACCACCCTTGAACGCCCACAGTCCAAGCTCTCGATGGCCGACAAAGCCGCGCGGATCGACGCCATTTGCGAAAAGGCGCGCATCCTGCCGGTAATCACCATCGCCCGTGAGGAAGACATCCTGCCGCTGGCTGACGCACTGGCTGCTGGCGGTATCCGTACCCTTGAAGTGACCTTGCGCTCAGCGCTTGGGCTGAAGGCCATCGAGGTACTGCGCAAGCAGCGCCCGGAGCTCTGCGTGGGCGCCGGCACTGTTCTGGACCGCGGTATGTTCGCCGCCGTTGAAGCCGCAGGTGCACAATTTGTCGTCACCCCAGGCATTACCCCGGAGCTCCTCCAGGCCGGGGTGGATAGCGAGATCCCGCTACTGCCAGGCATCAGCACGCCGTCTGAAATCATGCTGGGGTATGCCCTTGGCTACCGTCGCTTCAAGCTGTTCCCTGCGGAAATCAGCGGTGGCGTGGCGGCGATCAAGGCGTTCGGCGGGCCTTTCGGCGATATCCGCTTCTGCCCAACCGGTGGTGTGAACCCGGCCAATGTGCGCAATTACATGGCCTTGCCCAACGTGATGTGTGTAGGGGGCACCTGGATGCTCGACAGCAGCTGGATCAAGAATGGCGATTGGGCGCGGATTGAAGCGTGCAGTGCCGAGGCGATGGCGCTAGTGGACGCCAACTGAATTTGTTGTGTGCTTTACGGCTTATGGGGCGCTTGGTCGGCGCCCCTTTTTTTTGCCTGGCTTTCTGGCAGCGCCGGGCTTATGGATCGAGTTCTCTGCGCGACAGCGCAGCCCTTAGGGCTGTGTGATCTCCCACAGGAATACCGCAGCACTCGAAGCCTGTGCAGTACTATGGTTCCTGGCAAGGGTAGCCGCAGCATCTTCAGCGCCTGTGAGATCGAGCGCCGCCCGCGCGGCGCATCGCGAGCTGCGCTCGCTCCTACGTTTGTTTCGGGCCAGTAACCCCTGTGCCAGATGCGCGCGGCCGCCTTGTTCG
>NZ_CAMZMX010000038.1:0-54068 GCF_947311875.1 Pseudomonas sp. PARCl1 | reverse complement strand
TCGCCGATGGTAGTGTGGGGTTTCCCCATGTGAGAGTAGGTCATCGTCAAGATTCATTTCGCAAAACCCCTATCTGCGCATGCAGGTAGGGGTTTTGTCTTTGTGCTCCCCAAAAGGCCCCCGGCCTCACAACAATCCCTGTGGGAGCGGGCGTGCCCGCGAACACGGGCGCAGCCCGTGCCAGCCAGCTTTCATGAAATGTACGTCATGTATGCCTGAAGCGTTATAGGGCAGTGCTACGCTCGCGGAAATACTCAGCACGGACATTCACCATGGACATGAACTGGCACCAGGCCTTGCAAGAGAGCCTGAGTTGGCTGGCAATCGCCTCGTTCATCACCTTTGTCGGCTTCACAGCCGCCGCTATTCTGGCCGTACGCTACACCCGCTGGGGCAGCCAGTTCTGGCAACTTGCGGGGCCTTATTTCAGTTATAAACGCAGTTGGCGGCCACTGCTGGTGTTTGCGTTGCTGCTGGTGCTGACGTTGTTTTCCGTACGCCTCAATGTGCTGTTCTCGTTCTGGTACAACGGGTTTTACAGCGCTTTGCAGGGGCTGGACCAAGGGGCATTCTGGTACCTGCTCGGGGTCTTCGCCGTGCTGGCCAGCATCCATGTGCTGCGCTCGCTGTGCTCTTTCTATGTGAACCAGGCCTTCAGCATCACCTGGCGGGTATGGTTGACCGAGCGCCTGACCCGTGACTGGATGCACGGTGATGCTTACTACCGTGGACAATTTCTTGCTGAACCGATCGACAACCCCGACCAGCGTATCGAGCTGGACGTAAACGCCTTCGTCAGCAACTCCCTGTCCTTGGCCTTGGGGGCAGTCAGTGCGCTGGTGTCCCTGGTGGCGTTCACCGGGATCCTCTGGGGGTTGTCAGCGCCGTTGGCCGTGGCCGGTGTTGAAATTCCCAGGGCGATGGTGTTTGCCGTGTACCTGTATGTGGTCGTCGCCACCTGGATCGCCTTCCGCCTGGGCCAGCCTTTGATTCGCCTGAACTTCCTCAACGAAAAGCTCACCGCCAACTTCCGCTATGCGCTGATGCGCCTGCGTGAGAATGCCGAGAATGTCGCTTTCTACCAAGGTGCCGAGGTTGAGCGGGGCACCTTGCTGGGGCGCTTCGCGGCACTGATCGTGAATGCCTGGGCGCTGGTATTCCGAAACCTCAAGTTCAGTGGTTTCAACCTGGGGGTCAGCCAGGTGGCAGTCGTGTTCCCGTTCATTCTGCAGGCACCGCGCTTCTTCAGCGGGGCAATCAAGCTGGGTGACGTCATGCAAACGTCTCAGGCATTTGGGCAGGTGCAGGATGCACTGTCGTTCTTTCGTGAATCGTACGATGCATTCGCGCAGTACCGGGCTACGCTGGACCGTCTGACCGGTTTTCTCGATGCCAACGCGCAGGCAAGGGTATTGCCGCGGGTACTCACCGCGGAGCAGGCCCATGCGCTGCAGATTGCCGACCTGAAAGTGCTGCGCCCGGATGGACACGCCCTGATCACTGATCTGAACCTGAGCCTGCAAGCTGGCCAGGCGCTGTTGATCAAGGGGCCTTCAGGCAGCGGCAAGACTACCCTGCTACGCGCCCTGGCCGGCCTGTGGCCCTATGCCGAAGGGGAGGTGCGGCGCCCACTGGGCCATCAGGCGCTGTTCCTGTCGCAGCGTCCCTATTTGCCTTTGGGGGACCTGCGCACGGTCATTGCCTACCCGGCGGTGGGGCAGCCCGAGGATCAGGCGCGTATGCAGCAGGTACTGCACCAGGTCAATCTTGGGCACCTGGCCGAGCGCCTGGAGGTCAGCTGCGATTGGGCGCATATTCTGTCGGTGGGCGAGCAGCAGCGCCTGGCTTTTGCCCGGGTTCTGTTCAACCGGCCGCAGGTGGTGTTTCTTGATGAGTCCACCTCAGCGATGGATGAGGGGCTCGAGCATGCCCTGTATGCGCTGCTGCGCTCGGAAATGCCTGGGGCACTGTTGCTCAGTGTCGGGCACCGCAGCACCCTGGCAGGTTTTCATACTCACCGGCTGGAGGTGGATGGGCGTGGCGGTTGGTCATTGGTGGCGCAGGCGCCTGCGCTGGCATAGTGTTCAGCATGCCAAGCACTGTGCACCAGCCCGCCACCCGAGGCACTTGATGAAAGCTACCCGTTTGACCCTTATTTGCCATGCCCTGACTCAGGCCCAGAAGACCGGGCGCCTGCACTGCGCTGAAGACGGCATCCTGCCGCTTTCGCAACCGCCGGCGCCTCTCCTGCCAGCGGTGCAGTTGCTGACGGCGCCAGAGCGGCGCGCCTGCGAAACAGCGGCGTGGTTGTCGAGCACGGTGCATGTCGAGCCCGCCTTGGCCGATTGCGACCTCGGGCATTGGCAGGGCATGGCGCTGAAGCAGTTGCAGGCCGAGCAGCCAGAAGCGTTGGCCGATTGGTTGCAGGAGCCAGCCAGTAACGTGCATGGCGGGGAGTCGTTCGCTGCGCTGTGCCAGCGGATGGCCGCCTGGCTGGCGGCTTTCGACAGGCCGGGTGAATGGCTGGCGGTAACCCATCCGCAGGTCATGCGTGCCGTGCTGGTGCAGGTACTGGGCTGCCCGATGAGTGCCGGGCAGCGTATCGATGTGTTGCCGCTGTCACGCCTGGAACTGAGCCATACCGGGCAGTGGCGGCTGCGCCTGGGTGAGGTTCAGAACGCCAGCTTGTAGCCGATCAACAACAGCATGGCGGCCAGGCACGGACGCAGCACGCGGTCGGAGATCCGCCCGGTGAGGTGGCTGCCCAGGTAGATGCCCGGCAGAGAACCCAGCAGCAGGTAGCCCAGTAGCGACCAGTCCATATTGCCCATGCCGGCATGGCCAAGGCCTGCCACCAGCGTTAGCGGCACGGCATGGGCGATTTCCGTACCGACCAGGCGACGGGTGACCAGAAACGGGTACAGCAGGAATAACGCCACGGTACCCAGGGCGCCGGCGCCGATGGAGGTCAGGGTCACCATCACCCCCAGCACCACGCCGGTCAGCACGGTGAGGGTATTCAGGGTACCTGCGCTGAGGTGGTAGTGATCGCCGGCATGGTGGCTGGCGAAAGCCTGCAGCCGCGACTTGAACAGAATGGCCAACGCGGTGAGGATCAACACCACCGCCAGGCCTTGCTTGATGATGGCATTGAGCGCCGATGTGTCGGTATGCAGGGTGCTCAGGAACCACAGGGTCAATGCGGCCGCAGGCACGCTGCCGAGGCTGAGCAGGCCGGTGATCTTCCAGTCGATGTTCTTGTTGCGTGCATGCACCCAGACACCACTGGCCTTGGTGATGGCGGCATAGAGCAGATCGGTGCCGACGGCCGTCGCCGGGTTGATACCGAACCACAACAGGATCGGGGTCATCAGCGAACCGCCACCGACGCCGGTCATACCGACGATGAAACCCACGACCAGTCCCGCAATGGTGAAACCAAAAGAACCTACATCCATACGCTACTCGACCGCCCAACATTGCCCGTTATCGGATGCAGCCAGCATATAGATTTTTTTATAGCCAAATAGACTTGTTCGTTATTAGGTTATAACCGCGTAAAGATGGGGGCGCTGGGCGCCCCCGGCTTCTCAGATCCGGAAACTCCCCACCAGCTGCTTCAAGCGGCCGGCCTGCTGCGCCAGTTGATCGCAGTGGCGCAGGGTTTCATTAAGGTTCTCCACCCCTTGCTGGTTCAGCGCATTGATTTGGGTAATGTCCAGGTTGAGGCTTTCGACCACGGCGGTCTGCTCTTCGGTAGCGGTGGCCACCGACTGGTTCATGCCGTCGATCTCGCCAATACGCTGGGTGACGCTGGCCAGCCGTTCACCGGCCTGGTTGGCCACTTGCACGGTTTGCTCGCTGGACACCTGGCTGGTGTTCATGGTGTGCACCGCTTCGCGTGAACCGACTTGCAGGCTGGTGATCATGCGGTGGATTTCTTCTGCCGATTCCTGAGTCCGGTGGGCCAGGTTGCGCACCTCGTCGGCCACCACGGCAAAGCCTCTACCCGCTTCGCCCGCGCGTGCTGCCTCGATCGCAGCGTTCAGCGCCAGCAAGTTGGTCTGCTGCGAGATGCCTTTGATCACGTCCAGGATCTTGCCGATTTCATCAGTGCTGGCATTGAGCGTTTCAATCTGTGCGCACGATTCGCTGATGCGCTGCGACAGCGCAGTCATGGCGTTGATCGCTTCTTCCACCACTTCCCGGCCACCGTTGGCCTGCTCGCTGGCACCACTGGCATGCTGCGAGGCATCTGCGGCGTTGCGCGCGATTTCCTGGGTCGCGGCGCCCAGTTCGTTGATGGCTGCGGCCACGCTGTTGGTGCGCATGCTCTGCTCTTCGGAGCCACTGATCGACGCATTCGACGCGCTGACCACTTTCTCCGACAGGTCATGCACCAGGCGGGTGGCCGACGACACTTCGCTGATCGAGGCGTGAATGCGTTCGACAAAGCGGTTGAACGACGTTGCCAGTTCGCCGAATTCGTCCTGGTTCTGCACCACCAGACGGCGGGTCAGGTCGCCTTCACCCTCGGCGATATCGCGCATGGCACGGCCCATGGTGGTCAGCGGGCGCATCAGTAGTGGAATCAGCAGGCCCAGCAGGCCGGCAATGGCCGCCACGGCAATCAGCATGGCGATGATGGCCGATGTGCGGAACTGGCTGAGTGCGGCGTAGGCCTTGTCCTTGTCGATCGACAAGCCGATGTACCACTGGGCCGAAGGCAGCCCGGCGACCGGCGCGAACGAAATGATCCGGTCCTGGCCGTTCAGGGTGACATCCTGCATGCCGGCAGCGACGCGCAGGTCGCTGCCGGGGTAGATGTCCTTCAGGTTTTTCATGACCTGGTCTTTGTTCGGGCTGACGATCACCTGGCCATTGGCATCGGCGAGGAAGGCGTGGCCGAGCCCACCGAAATCCACCGAGTTGATGATCTCCACCAGGGTATCGAGGGTCAGGTCACCGCCAACCACACCGATCATTTCCCCCGTGGCCTTGCTTTTCACCGGGGTGGCGATAGTGACCATCAGGCCGCCGACCGCACCCTGGTACGGTGGCGTCAGCACCGTTTGCCCGGCATTGGCCGCCGCTGCATACCAGGGCCGTTGCCGTGGGTCGTAGCCGGCAGGCATCTGGGCGTCCGGGCGCTGGGTGAACACCCCGTTGGCCTGACCGAGGTAGGTGAACAGGAAGTTGCGGGTGTAGGAGGGTTGCTCGATCAACCCGGCCAGGGTCTCGCCGGCACCCTGCTGGCCGATATCCTGGGCCAGGTTTTCCAGCACCAGGATGCGGCCGCTCATCCAGTTTTGCACGCTGCTGGCGGTCAAGGCCCCGGCCTGCTGCACCGAGGCTTCTATGTTCTGGCGGATAGTGTTGCGTTGCAGGTAGTCGTTATAAAGCGTGAACAGGGCGAATGCCAGGACCACGACGCCGCAGGCACTGAGCAGGATCTTGTGGCGAAATTTCAGGTTCATGTTTCGAGACCTTGAGCCAATGTGGGGAGGACGCAGCGCGCTTATGACGTTCTGCGGGGCCTATCGACCGGGATATCGGCTCGGGGGGTAAAACATTGAAGTACTTACAGTAATTTCTTACAGACCTTTCGACAGACGGCACTCAGCCCTTGGCCAGTTGCTCTATCAGCAACCTCGCCGCTTGCTGCAGTGGCTGTTGTTTGCGCCACAGGATATGCACCGGCAGTTGCAACTCGTTGCGCGTATTACGAAAGGCCAGGCGCACCAAGCGCCCGGTTGCCAGCAGTGGGGCTACCCGAGACAACGGCAGGTCGCCCCAGCCCAGGCCGGCTTCGACCATCTGCAGGGCCAGGTCGAAGCTGTCGGTCGACCAGTGCGTGGCGCCGATCAGCGGGCGTGGATCGGCCAGCGGCAGGTCCCGGCTGCGCACGAGGATCTGGCGCACCCGGGTCAGGTCTTCGAGGTAGTGGATGCGTGCTTCACGCAGCGCCGGGTGGCTAGGGGCGAGGGTGGCTACCAAGGCTTCCATACCGATGTGCTGAAAGCCCCGGCGCGCATCCACCTGCAGGCCAGCGAAGGCCACGCAAAGATCGGCGCGGCCGCTGTCCAGCAAGTGCAGGGCCTCTTCCTGCGGGGCGCTGAGCAAAGCGATATCGAGCAATGGGTGGCGCACACCGAGGTCGGCGATAGCCGCCAGCAACGGGCGGTGATCGATGTCCGGCACCACCACCAGCGTCAGGCTGCTTTCAAGCCCCTGTGAGAGCTCCAAGGCATGGACTTGCAACAGCCCGAGTTGCTCGGCAATCAGCCTGGCGTGCGGTTCCAGGGCCAAGGCCCGGGCGGTAGGCCGAACTTCGCGGGGCCCGCGTTCGAACAAGCTGTATCCCAGCTCCGCTTCCAGATTGCCAATGGCCATGCTGACCGCCGACGGGACCCGTTTGAGGGCGCGAGCGGCGGCGGAGAACGAGCCGCGGTCGAGCACGGCAAGAAACAGCTGGATGTTGTCGCTGGAAAAGTTCATGGCAGCCTCCTGTCAGTAGATCTGACAGCTGCTGACTTTTGCTGTCAAGCGAGGTGAAGCATTATCGCGCCCTTCGTTATTGGGATTGGAGGGAAATGCAGGTGCAGGGTTTGAAGCGCAAGCTGGTGTACGTGACGTGCTATGAGCTGATAGGGCTGAGCATGTCGACCCTCGGGCTGGCTTATCTGTCAGAGACCCAGGCGTCGCATACCGGGCCATTGGCGGTGATGATCACTACCATTGCCATGCTCTGGAACCTGATTTTCAACACGTTGTTCGAGCGCTGGGAAAGCCGCCAGGCCAAGCGCGGCCGCAGCGTGGCGCGACGGGTGGCGCATGCGGTCGGCTTTCAGCTGACCCTGGTGGTGTATCTGATCCCGCTGATTGCCTGGTGGCTGGACATGACACTGGTAGAGGCACTGCTGGTGGACATGGCGTTCATTGTGCTGATCCCTTGCTACACCTTCGCCTACAACTGGGTGTTTGACCGGATCTTCGGCTTACCGACCTCGGCCATGGCCAAGGCTTGACTCGGGCGCTACAGGCCACCGCCTGGCACACCCGCTGCTGGACCGGTGCATGGCCGTCAGCAGCGGGCTTGGCCCTTGGGCGCGGGCTACGCCAGGTCGAGTTTCTCTTCCAGCCGGTCGAGGTGGGTGTGCATCAGCCCCAATGCCGCCTCGGCATCGCCTTGCTCCACGGCATCGATGATCGCCGCGTGTTCTTCCCACGCACAATGTTCGCAGCACGGCGACTCGTAGCGGGCAATGATCAGCGAGGTCATCGGCACCAGGCCGTTGAGAAACCGTGCCAGGGGCGCATTGGCCGCCACTTGCGCCAGTTTGAGGTGGAACTCGCCACCCAGGCGGATCGCCGCGCAACGCTCGCCACTTTCATGGTGCTGGCGCTCACGTTCAACCAACTGGCGCAGTTGGCGTATCTGCGCAGGGCGGGCGCGCTGCGCGGCCAGGGTGATCAGGGTGGTCTCCGCCAGCCGCCGGGCACTGAGCACCTGCCGCGCCTGCTCGGGGTCGGGGGCTGCCAGGTGCGCGGTGTGGCTAGGGCGCTGCACCACCACTTGCTGGTCACACAGGCGCCCGAGCACGCGGCGGATCACGGTACGGCTGACCCCAAACGCCTGGCCCAACGCCTGCTCGGGCAGCAGGCTGCCGGGGGGCAGGCGCTGCTCGAGAATGGCGTCGAACAGCCGTGGGTAGATTTGCTCGGCCGACAGGCGGGTTTCGCCGGCCGCGAGCAGGGCAGGCAAGTGGGGGGCGGCGTTCATGGTCGCTCTCCTCTGGTCATGGATGCAGGTGTTCATCCGGGATGTTCAGCGGGATGCCCATGCGCGCGCCCTCGGCCAGGATGTGCTGGCGCATCTGGGCACTGGCCAGGGCACTGTTGCGTTCGCGAATGGCGCGTACCACGGCCTCGTTCTCCTTCAGCCTTGCAGCCAGATGCTCCGGTGAGTTGCGCAGCATGTCGGCGCTCTGTTTAAGGGCGTTGCCGGTCTGCTGCACGACACTCTGGAAGATCGGGTTGGTGGTCAGGGCGAAGAGGGCCTCATGGAAAGCGATATAGGCCCTGACCCCAGCTTCGCTGTCATCGGCCTCCAGCGCTTCGCGCATGTCCATCAGGGTGAGGCGCAACTGGCCAACATCCTGGCTGTTGGCCGATTGTGCCACCAGGCCGACGATGAACGGTTCAAGGGTGTAGCGCAGTTCCAGTACGTCAGCCAGGCTGGCGGCGGCGCTGGTATCCAGCCCCGGTTCCAGGGCGGCAGCTTCGGCATCCAGCACCAGTACACCCTTGCCCGGCAGCGCGCGCACCAGGCCCAGGGTTTCCAGCACGGTTACCGCCTCGCGCAGGCTGGGCCGGCTGATGCCCAGTTGTTCAGCCAGCTCGCGCTGGCCTGGCAGCATGTCGCCGCTGCGCCACTGGCCGCGGGCCAGGGCCTGGCGGAGTTTTTCCACCACTGAATTGACGACGGTCGATGAGCTGATCACGGTTCGCTCCTTGAAGGGCCGGCATCAGTGCCGGCCACGTTCGCTCAGAATTCCTGCTGGTGGGCATTGGGCTGTTTGCGTGGCAACGGGGCAAAGCCGGGTTTGCCTGCCAGTACGTTGTTGGCACGCTCCAGGTCGATGTCCTTTTCCCAGCGGGCAATCGCCACGGTGGCTACACAGTTGCCGATCAGGTTGGTAAGTGCCCGGCCGATGCCCATGAACCAGTCCACCGCAAGTACCAGCACCAGGCCGACAACCGGAATCGCCGGTACGGCAGTCAACGTGGCCGCCAGGATCACCAGCGCCGAGCCAGGGATGCCGTGCGCGCCTTTCGAAGTTACCAGCGACACCAGCAGAATGGTCAGCAGGTCAGTCATCTCCAGCGGGGTGCCGGTGGCGTTGGCGATGAACACGATGGCCAGCGTCAGGTAGATGGAGAAACCGTCCAGGTTGAACGAGTAGCCGGTGGGAATCACCAGCCCCACCGTGGAACTGCCGATGCCCAGGTGTTCCAGCTTGCGCATGATCTGCGGCAGAACGGCGTCGGAAGAGGCGGTGCCCAGCACGATGGTCAGCTCTTCACGCAGGTACTTGATCAGTGGCAACAGTTTCAGGCCCGACAGGCGCATCACGGTACCCAGCACGATCAGCACGAAGCCTGCACAGGTCAGGTAGAACAGCGCTACCAGGCCGCCCAGGTGCTGCAGCGATTCCAGGCCGTACTTGCTGGTGGTGAAGGCGATGGCACCGAATACACCGATCGGGGCGAGGCGCACGATCATGCCCATGATGCGGAAGATCACATGGCTTAGTTCGTTGATCAGCCGCGAAATGCCGGCGGCCGAGTCGCCCACCAGGTTCAATGCGCTGCCGAACAGCACCGAAAACAGCAGCACCTGAAGGATGTTGTTGTCGGCGAAGGCGCCGATCACCGAGGTAGGGATCAGGTCCATGAAGAACGCTGCGGCGCCATGGATGTGTTGACCGCGCTCGGCCAGGCTGCTGGCATCGGCACTGGACAGTTGGTCCAGGTGAATATTGGCGCCGCTGCCGATGCCGCTGCTGAAGGCGAATACCAGGCCGATCACCAACGCCAGGGTGGTCAGCACTTCAAAGTAGATTACCGACTTCAAGCCGATGCGCCCGACCTTTTTCAGGTCGCCCGCGCCCGAGATACCACTGACCACCACGCAGAACACGATCAGGCCGATGAGCATCTTGATCAGCTTGATGAAGCCGTCGCCTAGGGGTTTGAGTTGTAGCGAAAGGTCGGGGAAGCTGAGGCCGCAGGCAATGCCGAGGGCAAGGCCAAGCACGACTTGCAGGAATATCGAACGCGAGCACCATTTGAGCATGGGAGAAGTCTCAGATCGGTGTCCTTGCTTCGGTAGCCGCACGGGGCGAAAGAGCGCAGGACTTAATTATTGTGGTCTTACCGGTTTGTTCAGCGCCAGGCCATAAAAGCGCGAAAAATCGTTCTTTGCAAGGATTTTTGGCCTTACCGGTCTGACCAGTTATGGGGCGAGTGGGCCTGCCGCGCTCTAGTTCGGTGCGCAGCGGGAAGTTCATGATTGAGCAGGGCGCGTGAGCGAACACGCCCCCGGTGCCGGTGATACCCTTGAACCTGATTCGAGCAGGGCCCGCCCCCTACGGCCAATGCAAGCTACCTGCCAATCCCGCCTTGCGGTCGCCATTTCTTCTCTTTGCATCAAGCCCGGGCCCTCGAGCCGGGCAAAAAAAAACGGCACCTGCCAGAGGTGCCGTTTTCGCTAGGTGCGAATTTTACTTGTGCAGCTCTTGCGCCGCGTACAGCGTGTTCTCCAGCAGGCACGCCCGGGTCATTGGCCCAACCCCGCCCGGTACTGGGGTGATCCAGCCGGCGCGGGGCAGGGCAGTCTCGTAGACCACATCGCCGACCAGCTTGCCATCTGCTTGGCGGTTGATGCCCACGTCGATCACGATGGCGCCTTCCTTGATCCACTCACCTTTGACCAGGCCCGGCTTGCCTGCGGCCACCACCACCAGATCGGCGCGGCCTACATGGCCGGCCAAGTCCTTGGTAAAGCGGTGGCATACAGTCACGGTGCAGCCGGCCAGCAGCAGCTCCATGGCCATTGGGCGGCCAACGATGTTGGAAGCGCCGACGATGACGGCGTTCATGCCGTACAGATCCTGGCCGGTGCTTTCCAGCAGGGTCATGATGCCTTTTGGTGTGCACGGGCGCAGCAGCGGAATACGCTGGGCCAGGCGGCCGATGTTGTACGGGTGGAAGCCGTCCACGTCTTTGTCAGGGCGAATGCGCTCGAGCAGCAGCGACGCCTCCAGGTGCGCCGGCAGCGGCAACTGCAGCAGAATGCCGTCGACGGCCGGGTCGTCGTTAAGACGGTCGATCAGCTCGGTCAGGGCTTCTTGCGTGGTCTCGGCGGGCAGGTCGAAAGCCTGCGAAATGAAGCCGACCTCTTCGCAGTCCTTGCGCTTGTGCGAGACATAGACTTGGGAGGCGGGGTCGGTGCCGACCAGGATCACCGCCAGGCCCGGCGTACGCAGGCCTTGCTGGCGACGCTCCACGACACGTTGAGCGATCTGCTGGCGCAGGCTGGCGGCGATTGCCTTGCCATCGATTAGGTGTGCAGTCATAGACGCGTGATTAACCATCGAGAAGGAAACAATAAAGAGCGCGCATTCTCGCACGACATGGGCGAAGGGCAAAGGCGGGTGGTCGGGCAAATCCCCTAAGCCCTTAAATAATTTAAATTTTTTTGAAAAAGGTGTTGACGACTTTCGGGGTCGCCTATAAGATTCGCCGCACTTGTCGGGCACAGCCTAGCACTGGTTGGCTAAGTCGGGCAGAATGGGTCGTTTGGCAGTTAGCTGTTAAATACTTGTTCGGTTAGGCTTGAAGCTTAAGCGCCCGTAGCTCAGCTGGATAGAGCATCCGCCTTCTAAGCGGATGGTCGCAGGTTCGAGTCCTGCCGGGTGCGCCATTAGGCAGCTTTGGCAAGCAAGTTGGCTGTAATGCAATATGGTGGGCGTAGCTCAGTTGGTAGAGCGCTGGATTGTGATTCCAGTTGTCGTGGGTTCGATTCCCATCGTCCACCCCATATTTTCGAAGGCGCCTCGATAGCATCTGGCGCCTTTGTTTTAAGCGTTACGCGGACGTGGTGAAATTGGTAGACACACTGGATTTAGGTTCCAGCGGCGCAAGCTGTAAGAGTTCGAGTCTCTTCGTCCGCACCATGTTTTTGTAAGGTTGTACCGTAACACCGCACTATGGTGGGCGTAGCTCAGTTGGTAGAGCGCTGGATTGTGATTCCAGTTGTCGTGGGTTCGATTCCCATCGTCCACCCCATATTTTCGAAGGCGCCTCGATAGCATCTGGCGCCTTTGTTTTAAGCGTTACGCGGACGTGGTGAAATTGGTAGACACACTGGATTTAGGTTCCAGCGGCGCAAGCTGTAAGAGTTCGAGTCTCTTCGTCCGCACCATGTTTTTGTAAGGTTGTACCGTAACACCGCACTATGGTGGGCGTAGCTCAGTTGGTAGAGCGCTGGATTGTGATTCCAGTTGTCGTGGGTTCGATTCCCATCGTCCACCCCATATTTTAAAGAGGCGCCTTGGTCGTGAGATCAGGCGCCTTTTTTGTTTTCATTGCTCCGTCATGCGGGCACTGCACGGTTCAGCACAAAATCTTCGTGATTCCCCCCTTGCAATGCTCTGGTGGCAGCCCAATAAAAGCTGTTAGATTTCAGCCGGTTGAAGCACCGGCCCCGTTGGCCGGCAGAGGAACAGCCCGATGATTGCAAAAGAAGCCCGTCAGGCCTTGGCGCTGCAGCGCTTTGCCGACGCCAACCCGCAGCTGCTCGAGGAGATTCGCGAGCTGGATGCGCGCGAGCAGGCCCAGCAAATCGAGTGGGCGTTCGAAGATGCGGCCCAGGAGCAGGGGCTGCAGCCCTGGGAGCTGGCGCTGCAACTGATCGCCGAAAGCCCGGAACAGTTGCGGGCCATGCGCCTTGAAACGCACCGCGAGGTCGCCGAGGCGCTGGGCCTGGAGTGGGAAGAATACTGTCAGTTCAACGAAATCGACCCTGAATAAAGGCAGCGAATTCGCCACTGGCAGTTGTTTGACAAGTTATTACGGCTGCACTGCGCCATGGGCAGGGTGCCGCTCTTGATGAAGGAGGCCCGGCGGCACGCCGTGCGGGCCTTGAAAGCTAATCGACCGGCGTGGTTTCCCGTCGTCCCGTGTGGGGTGACTTCTGCCGCGCGACTCACTAGAATGCTTGCCCTTGATTCTGGAGTCGGGCTAACGCCGGCTAACGTCTGTGCAACGAGGAATATCCATGCAAGTTTCTGTTGAAAACACTTCCGCTCTCGAGCGCCGCATGACCATCGCCGTTCCGGCCGAGCGCGTCGAGAACGAAGTCAACAAGCGTCTGCAACAGACTGCCAAGCGCGCCAAGGTTGCCGGCTTCCGCCCAGGCAAGGTGCCAATGAGCGTGATCCGTCAGCGCTTCGAAGCCGATGCACGCCAGGAGGCGTTCGGTGATCTGGTCCAGGCTTCCTTCTATGAGGCCATCGTTGAGCAGAAGCTGAACCCTGCAGGTGCCCCATCCGTCGAACCCAAGTCGTTCGAAAAAGGCAAGGACCTGGAGTTCGTCGCCATCTTCGAAGTGTTCCCGGAGTTCACCGTTTCCGGCCTGGAGTCGATCAACGTCGAGCGCCTGAGCGCCGAAGTGGCCGACGCCGACCTGGACAACATGCTGGAAGTGCTGCGCAAGCAGAACACTCGCTTCGAGGCTGTCGAGCGCGCCGCGCAGAACGATGACCAGGTCAACATCGATTTCGTTGGCAAGGTCGACGGTGAAGCGTTCGCCGGTGGCTCTGCCAAAGGCACCCAGCTGGTACTGGGTTCCGGCCGCATGATCCCGGGCTTCGAAGACGGTCTGGTGGGCGCCAAGGCTGGCGAAGAGCGCGTTGTCAACGTGACCTTCCCTGAGGACTACCAGAACCTGGACCTGGCCGGCAAAGCCGCCGAGTTCACCATCACCGTCAACAGCGTTTCGGCCCCTGTGCTGCCTGAGCTGAACGAAGAGTTCTTCGCCCAGTTCGGTATCAAGGAATCGACCCTGGAAGGCTTCCGCGCCGAAGTTCGCAAGAACATGGAGCGTGAGCTGCGCCAGGCAATCAAGACCAAGGTGAAGAACCAGGTCATGGACGGTCTGCTGGCCGCCAACCCGATCGAAGCGCCGAAGGCCCTGCTGGAAAACGAAGTCAACCGTCTGCGCGTCCAGGCTGTTCAGCAGTTCGGTGGCAACATCAAGCCTGACCAGCTGCCTGCCGAGCTGTTCGAAGAACAAGCCAAGCGCCGCGTAGTGCTGGGCCTGATCGTCGCCGAAGTGGTCAAGCAGTTCGAGCTCAAGCCGGACGATGCCAAGGTTCGCGAGATGATCGAAGAAATGGCTTCGGCTTACCAGGAGCCTGAGCAGGTCATCGCTTGGTACTACAAGAACGACCAGCAAATGAACGAAGTGCGTTCGGTTGTGCTGGAAGAGCAAGTTGTAGATACTGTTCTGCAGAAAGCTACTGTGACCGACAAGTCGGTCTCGTACGAAGATGCCGTAAAACCAGCCCAGGCACCTGCCGAAGCTGAGTAATACGTTTTCTCTCGTAGGAAAACCCCACAAGCCAGCCTTCGAGCTGGCTTGTGCGTTATCAAGCCATGACTATTTGGGAGTGAGCGCAGGACATGTCCCGCAATTCTTATATTCAGCAGAGCTCTGACATCCAGGCCGCAGGCGGCCTGGTCCCGATGGTTATCGAGCAGTCCGCCCGTGGCGAGCGTGCGTACGACATCTATTCGCGCCTGTTGAAGGAGCGAGTGATTTTCCTGGTTGGCCCGGTTGAAGACTACATGGCTAACCTGGTCGTAGCGCAGATGCTGTTCCTCGAAGCGGAAAACCCGGACAAGGATATCCATCTCTACATCAACTCCCCGGGCGGCTCCGTCACCGCGGGCATGTCGATCTACGACACCATGCAGTTCATCAAGCCGGACGTCTCGACCATCTGCATCGGCCAGGCCTGCAGCATGGGCGCCTTCCTGCTGGCCGCAGGTGCCAAGGGCAAGCGTCACTGCCTGCCGAACTCGCGCGTGATGATTCACCAGCCGCTGGGCGGCTTCCAGGGCCAGGCGACCGATATCGAGATCCATGCCCAGGAAATCCTCAATATCAAGGCGCGCCTGAACGAGTTGCTGGCCTACCACACCGGCCAGGATCTGGAGACCATCAAGCGTGACACCGAACGTGACAACTTCATGAGCGCCTCGCGCGCAGCCGAGTATGGTCTGATCGACTCGGTCTACGACAAGCGGCAACTGGCCTCCTGAACCGGGGGGTCAGAGCAGGTGGGTGCGCGAAGCGTCCACCTGCGGACTTGAAAAAGCCCGCAATTGCCTTCATCTTGTGTTGCAAGCCTACCGGATTGGATCGATCGAATGACTGACACCCGTAACGGCGAGGACAGCGGCAAATTGCTCTATTGCTCCTTCTGCGGCAAAAGCCAGCACGAAGTGCGCAAATTGATTGCCGGGCCCTCGGTATTTATCTGCGACGAGTGCGTCGACCTGTGCAATGACATCATCCGTGAGGAGGTGCAGGAAGCCCAGGCCGAGAGCAGCGCGCACAAATTGCCTTCGCCGAAAGAAATCAGCGGCATCCTGGACCAGTACGTCATTGGTCAGGAGCGCGCGAAAAAGGTGCTGGCTGTAGCGGTGTACAACCACTACAAGCGCCTTAACCAGCGTGACAAGAAGGGTGACGAAGTCGAACTGGGCAAGAGCAACATCCTGCTCATCGGGCCTACTGGCTCGGGCAAGACCCTGCTCGCCGAAACCCTGGCACGCCTGTTGAACGTACCGTTCACCATTGCCGACGCCACCACCCTGACCGAGGCCGGTTATGTGGGTGAAGACGTCGAGAACATCATTCAGAAGCTGTTGCAGAAGTGCGACTACGACGTGGAAAAGGCCCAGATGGGCATTGTCTACATCGACGAAATCGACAAGATCTCGCGCAAGTCGGACAACCCGTCCATCACCCGTGACGTCTCGGGCGAGGGCGTGCAGCAGGCGCTGTTGAAGCTGATCGAAGGCACCGTGGCCTCGGTACCGCCGCAAGGGGGGCGCAAGCACCCGCAACAGGAGTTCCTGCAGGTTGATACCCGCAACATCCTGTTCATCTGCGGTGGCGCGTTCTCGGGCCTTGAAAAGGTCATTCAGAACCGTTCCACCAAAGGTGGCATTGGTTTCGGCGCTGAAGTGCGTAGCAAGGAAGAGGGCAAGAAGGTTGGCGAGTCCCTGCGTGAGGTCGAGCCGGACGATCTGGTCAAGTTTGGCCTGATTCCGGAGTTCGTCGGCCGCCTGCCGGTTCTGGCTACCCTGGACGAGCTCGACGAGGCTGCATTGGTGCAGATCCTCACCGAGCCGAAGAACGCCCTCACCAAGCAGTATGCCAAGCTGTTCGAGATGGAAAGTGTCGACCTGGAGTTCCGCAGCGATGCGCTCAAGGCCGTGGCACGCAGGGCTTTGGAGCGCAAAACCGGCGCCCGTGGCCTGCGTTCTATTCTCGAAGGCGTGCTGCTCGACACCATGTACGAGATTCCTTCGCAGAAGGATGTCAGCAAGGTAGTGATCGACGAGAGCGTCATCGACGGCACTTCGCAGCCGCTGATGATCTACGAGAACACTGAGCCGCAAGCCAAGGCTGCGCCAGACGCCTGATACAGGCAAATGCCAGTTTGTGGTTGCAAGCATGAAGGGGCCTACGGGCCCCTTCATGCTTTTCCTGTGCTAATGCTTGTAATTTCCCAAGCCTGCCCCCACATTAGGTCCAAGCATCATTTCCACCGGTTTCCGGCCACAAGGCCGCTGTAGAGGCGAAATCATGAAGACCACCCTCGACTTGCCTCTTTTGCCATTGCGCGATGTCGTTGTATACCCGCACATGGTTATCCCGCTGTTTGTGGGGCGTGAAAAGTCCATTGAAGCCCTTGAGGCCGCGATGACGGGCGAAAAGCAGATCCTCCTGCTGGCCCAGAAAAACCCAGCCGATGATGACCCTGGCGAAGACGCCTTGTACCGTGTCGGTACTGTTGCCACCGTGCTGCAACTGTTGAAGCTGCCTGATGGCACCGTCAAGGTGCTGGTCGAAGGCGAACAGCGTGGCGCCGTCGAGCGCTTCACCGAAGTGGAAGGGCACATCCGTGCCGAAGTTTCGCTGATCGACGAAACCGACTCCGCCGAGCGCGAGTCGGAAGTTTTCGTGCGCACGCTACTGTCGCAGTTCGAGCAGTATGTGCAACTGGGTAAAAAAGTCCCTGCCGAAGTGCTGTCGTCGCTGAACAGCATCGAAGAGCCAGGGCGGCTGGTCGATACCATGGCTGCGCACATGGCCCTGAAGATCGAGCAGAAGCAGGAAATCCTCGAAATTGTCGACCTCACCGCCCGCGTGGAGCACGTGCTGGCACTGCTGGATGCCGAAATCGACCTGTTGCAGGTGGAAAAGCGCATTCGCGGTCGGGTCAAGAAGCAGATGGAGCGCAGCCAGCGCGAGTACTACCTGAATGAGCAGATGAAGGCCATTCAGAAAGAGCTCGGCGATGGTGACGAAGGCCACAACGAAGTCGAAGAGCTGAAAAAGCGCATCGAAGCTGCCGGCCTGCCCAAGGATGCCTTGACCAAGGCCCAGGCTGAGCTCAACAAGCTCAAGCAGATGTCGCCCATGTCAGCCGAGGCCACCGTGGTGCGCTCGTACCTCGACTGGCTGGTGCAGGTGCCGTGGAAGGCCCAGAGCAAAGTCCGCCTGGACCTGGCCAAGGCCGAGGAAATCCTTGATGCCGACCATTATGGTCTGGAAGAGGTCAAGGAGCGCATCCTCGAGTACCTCGCCGTACAGAAACGGGTGAAGAAAATCCGTGGTCCTGTGCTGTGCCTGGTAGGCCCACCCGGCGTCGGCAAGACTTCGCTCGCCGAATCGATCGCCACCGCCACCAACCGCAAGTTCGTGCGCATGGCACTGGGCGGGGTGCGTGACGAAGCCGAGATCCGTGGTCACCGTCGTACCTACATCGGTTCGATGCCGGGCCGCCTGATCCAGAAGATGACCAAGGTGGGTGTACGCAACCCGCTGTTCCTGCTCGACGAAATCGACAAGATGGGCAGCGACATGCGTGGCGACCCTGCCTCGGCGTTGCTCGAAGTGCTCGATCCGGAGCAGAACCACAACTTCAATGACCACTACCTGGAGGTCGACTACGACCTCTCGGACGTCATGTTCCTGTGCACCTCGAACTCGATGAACATTCCACCGGCGCTGCTGGACCGCATGGAAATCATCCGCCTGCCGGGGTACACCGAGGACGAGAAGATCAATATCGCCATCAAGTACCTGGTGCCCAAGCAGGTCAAGGCCAACGGCTTGAAGAAAGACGAGTTGGAGGTCGATGTCTCGGCGATTCGCGACATCATCCGCTTCTACACCCGTGAAGCCGGTGTGCGTGGCCTGGAGCGGCAGATCGCCAAGGTTTGCCGTAAAGTGGTCAAGGAACATACCGGGCAGAAGCAGGTCAAGGTCAAGGTGGCCAGCGAACAGCTGGAGCACCTGCTGGGCGTGCGCAAGTTCCGCTACGGCCTGGCCGAGCAGCAAGACCAGATCGGCCAGGTTACCGGCCTGGCCTGGACCCAGGTGGGCGGCGAGTTGCTGACCATCGAAGCCGTGGTTATCCCGGGCAAGGGCCAACTGATCAAGACGGGCTCGCTGGGCGATGTCATGGTCGAATCGATCACTGCCGCGCAAACCGTGGTGCGCAGCCGCGCCCACAGCCTGGGTATAGCCGCCGGCTTCCACGAGAAGCACGACGTGCACATCCACATGCCCGAAGGGGCCACACCGAAAGACGGCCCGAGTGCCGGTATCGGCATGTGCACGGCGTTGGTCTCGGCCCTTACGCAGATCCCGGTGCGCGCTGATGTCGCCATGACGGGTGAAATCACCTTGCGCGGCCAGGTGCTGGCAATTGGCGGGTTGAAGGAAAAACTGCTGGCAGCACACCGGGGCGGTATCAAGACGGTCATCATTCCGGAGGAGAACGTTCGCGATCTGAAGGAAATTCCGGAAAATATCAAACAGGATCTGCAGATCAAACCCGTCAAATGGATTGACGAAGTCCTGCAAATTGCGCTGCAATACGCCCCGGAGCCCTTGCCAGATGTGGCTCCCGAGATCGTCGCGAAAGAAGAAAAGCGCGACAGCGATGCCAAGGAAAGAATCAGCACGCATTAGTGGTTTTTGGCTGGGAGGCTTTCCTTGACAGTTTTTTCGAGGCCTTGCTATAAAGCGGCTCGTTATTGTCAACAAGCCTCCCAACGTACGTTTCGTAAGCTTTCCATTACATACTTAGAAACAAACTCAATAGAGAAATAAGGGGACTTAGAGTGAACAAGTCGGAACTGATTGACGCTATCGCCGTATCGGCTGACATTTCCAAAGCTGCTGCAGGTAAGGCTCTGGACGCTGTGATCGACTCCGTAACCGGTGCCCTGAAAGCAGGCGACGACGTCGTTCTGGTTGGCTTCGGAACCTTCACGGTCAAAGAGCGCGCCGAGCGCACTGGCCGTAACCCACAAACCGGCAAGGCGATCAAGATTGCAGCCGCCAAGGTTCCAGGTTTCAAGGCAGGCAAAGGCCTGAAAGACGCCGTCAACTAAGTCGTCTTCAGCCGGACCCGGCCAGGCCTGGTCCGAGCACGCTGATGGCGGGGCGCAAACGTTCCCGCCTGACACGTTTGCTAAGCAAAGGCGCATCCTCGGATGCGCCTTTCTTTTATCAGGATTCTACCCACGCTCCGCGGTTGTCGACGCAGTGGTACAGCCGTTTCTGGGGGACGCATGCTGCAAAATATCAGGGACAATTCACAAGGTTGGATTGCCAAGTCCATCATCGGCCTAATCGTCGTATTGATGGCGTTGACCGGTTTCGAAGCCATTTTTCAGGCCGCCACACATAGCCAGGACGCCGCCAAGGTAAACGGCCAGACCATCAGCCAGAACGAGCTGAGCCAGGCGGCCGACATGCAGCGCCGCCAGCTGATGCAACAGTTGGGCAAGGACTTCGACCCAGCGCTGCTGGATGAAAAACTGCTGCGTGAAGAGGCCCTCAAGGGCCTGATCAGCCGCAAGCTCTTGCTGCAGGGGGCTGAAGACGCCAAGTTTGCCTTCTCCGATGCCGCGCTGGATCAGGTGATCCTGCAAACGCCGGAGTTCCAGGTAGACGGTAAATTCAGCGCCGACCGCTTCGACCAGGTCATTCGCCAGATGGGTTATGGCCGCATGCAGTTCCGCGACATGCTGGCCGAGGAAATGCTCATCGGCCAGTTGCGCACCGGCCTGGCCGGCAGCAGCTTCGTCACCGACCAGCAAGTCGATGCCTTCGCCCGCCTCGAGAAGCAGACCCGCGACTTCGCCTCCCTGACCTTCAAGGCCGACCCGGCCGCGGTCAAGGTCAGCGACGCCGAGGTCAAGGCGCACTACGACCAGCACGCCAAGGAGTTCATGTCGCCTGACCAGGTGGTGATCGACTACATCGAGCTGAAAAAGTCTGCGTACTTCGACCAGGTCAAGGTGACCGACGAAGAGCTCAAGGCCCAGTACGAGAAAGAAATCGCCAACCTCGCCGAGCAACGCCACGCGGCGCACATCCTGATCGAAGTGAACGACAAGGTCAGCGACGCACAGGCCAAGGCCCGTGCTGAAGAGATCGAGCAGCGCCTGGCCAAGGGTGAGAACTTTGCCACCCTGGCCAAGGAGTTCTCCCAGGACCCGGGTTCGGCCGGCAACGGTGGTGACCTTGGTTTCGCCGGCCCGGGTGTGTATGACCCGGCCTTCGAAGAGGCGCTGTACAAGCTGCAGGATGGCCAGGTATCGGCGCCGGTGCGTACCCAGTTCGGTTACCACCTGATCAAGCTGTTGGGCGTACAGGCGCCAGAGGTGCCGAGCTTCGCCAGCCTGAAGGACAAGCTTACCCGTGACCTGAAGACCCCGCTGGTCGAGCAGCGTTACGTGGATGCCAGCAAGCAGCTGCAGGATGCTGCCTATGAGGCTTCCGACCTGGCCCAGCCGGCCCAGGACCTGAACCTCAAGGTCCACACCTCTGCACCATTCGGTCGCGAAGGCGGCGAAGGCATTACTGCCAACCGTTCGGTGGTGCAGGCTGCGTTTTCCGAAGAAGTACTCGACGAGGGGGCCAATAGTACCGCCATCGAGCTCGACCCGGAAACCACCGTGGTATTGCGCGTCAAGGAGCACCGCAAGCCTGAGCAACTGCCGCTGGAGGCAGTGGCCCAGAATATCCGCCAGCACCTGGCCAAGGAGAAGGCCACGGCCGAACTCAAGGCCAAGGCGGACAAGCTGATCGCCGGCCTGCGCGACGGTTCCATTGCTGCTGGCAGTGTGCATGAGGGCCAGGGCTGGAAAACCCACGAAGCCGTGACCCGCGGTGAGGAAGGCATCGATCCTGAGGAACTGCAGGCGCTGTTCCGCCTGGCGAAACCGCAAGCCAAGGACAAGCCGGTGTATGGCAGCGTCGTGCTGCGTGACGGTAGCCTGGTGGTGCTGCAGCTCAAGGGCGTCAACGAAGGCACTACCGCCACCGACGAAGAGAAGCAGCAGATTCGCCGCTACCTCGCCTCGCGTGCCGGCCAGCAAGATTTCGCGGCCTACCGCAAGCAGCTGGAAGCCAATGCCGACATCACCCGTTACTGACGTGATCGCTGCATGACGAACGGGCCGCCTAGTGCGGCCCGTTCTGTTTCTGCTGCCTGCTCCGGCCTAGCGCTTCACCCCTTCATGATTATCCAGCGTGTCCCGCGCGATCTCCCGCCCCAGGGCAATCAGCTCGGGCGCCTTGTAGAATTCGAAGAACCGGCATACCCGTTTCGGCACGTTGATCAGCACATCCGGCGGATAGCCGGCGATCTTGTACTGCGCCAATGAGGTCTGCATGACCTCGAAACTCTGGTTGATCAAGTCCAGCAGCGAGGCTGGGCCCACGTTGTCGATGATGAACGAACCGGTAGCCGACTTCGGCGCGCCTTCGCGCTCTGGCGCAGCCGCCGGCTGCTGTGTGCCCGGGCTGGCGGCTTCGCTTTGCCATGGGTTGGGCTGTGCCAGCCCTTCAGCGACGATTTCCTGTTCGATGCGGATCAATTCTTCGGCCGGTTTGCGCCGGAACGGCAGGTGTGCGCCCAATGAACTGAGCAAGGCATCGAAGCGCATCTTGAACGCCGCCGGGCGTTCGATCACCGGCAGCTGGTACTGCTTCTGGTTGGTGGCGTTGAGGTTGACCGCGATGATCAGGTCGCAATGGCTGGACACCACCGGTACGATCGGCAGCGGGTTCAGGATACCGCCATCAACCAGCATACGGTTGCCCTGCATTACCGGTGTAAACAGGCTGGGGATGGCCGCCGAGGCGCGCATGGCCTGGTGCAGGCAGCCCTCCTGAAACCATATCTCCTGCTGGTTGGTCAGGTCGGCGGCAACCGCCGTGTAGGGGATGCGCAGTTGCTCGATATTGATCTCGCCGACGATCTTGCGGATCTGCCCGAACACCTTGTCACCGCGGATGGCGCCCAGGCGAAAGCTGACATCCACCAGGCGCAGCACATCCAGATAATCAAGGCTCTCGATCCAGTTGCGGTACTCGTCCAGCTTGCCGGCGGCATAGATGCCACCGATGACTGCACCCATGGAGCAGCCAGCGATGCAGGCGATATCGTAACCCCGGCGCTCGATTTCCTCGATCACGCCTATGTGCGCATACCCTCGAGCCCCGCCCGAACCCAGTACCAGTGCCACGCGTTTACTCATCAACTTTCCCCGGCCAGTGCCATCATGCCCCTACAATGCACCCATCGTTGCCTCTGCTTCAATGTAGATTGTGTGCAGCTACTGTAGTAAAACCGCTTTGGCAAAGCCGGCCGGGCAGGGCACTTTTGAACTGCCGGGGCGTCGAAATGCCACCGTTTTTTTCCTTGAGGTATCACCGATGAAAGCCTGGATCTGCCTTCCCCTGATTGCTCTGGCCCTTGCCGGCTGCGCAGGCAAGACGGCCTACCGAGAAAGTTGTGCGACCCAGCTGGATGCCGCCTGGAAGGAGCTTGACCTGGCCAAGGCCGAAGGCTTTGCCGGCGCCGTGAGTTATTCCAAGGCTTTGTCGTTACTCACCGGTGCTAAAACCCAGCAGCAGTTCGAAGGTTATGAAAGCTGCACGCGCAAAGCCGAGAAGGCGCGCTTCTACATTCGTGAGTCCCGCGCCGGGCGTTGATCGAGGAGCGTTCCATGTCTGCCATGCTTGACTCCGTCGTTGCCCAGATACTGGCCTTGCAGGTGCGCCTGCTGGCGTGTCGCGAACGCCTGGCTGCCGATACCGACAGCGAGGCCCTGCATGACCTGCGTATTGCCGTACGGCGGCTACGCAGCCTGCTGCGGCCACTGAGGGGGCTGCCAGGGGTGGAGCAGCTGGAGGCCGCTGCAAGCGCGCTGGGGGCCCTGACCACGCCCTTGCGTGACCATGAAGTATTGGCTGCGCAACTGATCGCTAGCGGTTACACCGAAGCTGGGCAACGCCGCATGCAAGGCCGCGGTAGTGCATACGCCAGCGTTGCCCGCAGCCAGCAGTTGGCCCGGGTGCTGGCGATTGCAGATGCCTTTCCACTGTTCCTGCGCGCAGCGGGCCGCGAAGGCTTGGCCAAGGCATTGGGCAAACGCGTCGACAAGCGCTTGGTCAAGCAGTGGCACAAACTGCACCACGCCTTGCAGGACCCCAACCACGACCGTCACCGGCTACGTTTGTTGATCAAGCGTGCGCGCTATGGCGACGAGGCCTACCCGCAATTCCAGCATGCCAGCCAGAAACTGCAGCGTCTGCTGAAAAAAGCCCAGGCCGACCTGGGCGACTGGCACGATCGCTTGCAGTGGCTGCTACAGGCGCGCGACCACGCCGACCTGGCACCTTGCCAAGCCGTTTGGCAGCAGCAGTTGCAGGAGGCCGAGCAACGAGCCGATGTGACCTTGGCCGCGCTGGCCAAGGCCATTGCACGGCGCCAGCCCGGAAAATGACCGAAATGAGGGCTGTTCGTCCCGCGTTAGCTGGCTAGGATGGGCACACCCTTTTCGCCGCAGGCAGGAGCCGGTCCATGAATTTCAATCAACTGCTCGACGCCGTGCGGGCCAACCCCGACGCAGTCAGCATTCCGCCGACCTGGGCGCAAGGCCGAGCGGCATTTGGCGGCCTCATGGCGGCCCTTGTGTACGAGGCGATGCGCCTCAAGCTGTGTGACAGCCGCCCAGCGCGCTCCCTGGCCATCACCTTCGTGGCCCCTGCAGCGGCAGACGTACCTATCCGCTTCGAGGTGGAGGTGCTGCGCGAGGGCAAGGCGGTCAGCACCTTGCTTGGCCGCGCGGTACAGGAGGGCCAGGTGGTGACGCTGGTGCAAGGCAGCTTCGGGGCAGGGCGGCCTTCGGTCGTACAGGTACCGGCGTTACCGGCTACGGAAATGAAGGCGCTCGAAGAGGCGGCACCGGAGCTGCCCTATATCAAGGGGGTCACGCCGGAATTCATGCGCCATGTGGCCTTGCGCTGGGCCGTGGGCGGGCTGCCGTTCAGTGGTAATCAGTCGAGGAAGATGGGCGGTTGGGTGCGCTTGCGCGATGTCGCCGACGAACGCGTCAATGAGGCGCACCTGCTTGCCTTGGTCGATGCGTGGCCGCCGAGCCTGATGCCGTTCCTGAAGCAACCCGCAGCTGGCAGCACGCTGACCTGGACGATCGAGTTCATTCAGCCTGTGGTCACGGTGTCTACCCAGGACTGGTGCCGCTATTGCGTTGAAACCGAATATGCCCGGGATGGCTATGGCCATGCGGCAGCAGCCCTGTGGACCGCTCAAGGTCAATTGCTGGCGCTGAGCCGGCAGACTGTCACCGTGTTCGCCTGACAGGCCGGCACAGGGCCATCGGCTCAGCGCCGGTGCTTGTGGCGCTCCCGCCATGCCTTCAGCCAGGCGCCACTGAAAACAAAACGCGGGAAGGTGATGAACTGCTCCGTCAACAGGCGCTGCACGGCATCCTGGCGGTTAGCGAACGGCTCAGGTTGCTGGGCTTCCAGGCGGTGCCCCTGGCGCTGCAGGCCCAAGCCGGCAACCAAGGCGATGATACCCACCGCGATCTGGCTCAGGTCGAGCCCGAACAGGCCCGACAGTACCAGCAGCGCGCCCAGGATGAACAACGGGACGGCAATCAGGTGCAGCACCAGGTTTGTCGGGTGACGGTGGTTATGGTGGTAGCCGCGCCATTGCCAGGCGGGCAGGTTGGGCAGACGTTTACTCATGGGCATTTCCTCATCCAATGCCCAAAGCTTAGTGCTGCCCGCGCAGGGGGGCCAATCGAGGCTGGCTATGGTGGCTATAGCTTGAGCTGGCCGATGGCCTTGTTGAGCGCCCCAGCCAAGGTCGCCAGCTCGCTACTGGTGGTGGCCGAGCACACCGTCTGTTGCACGGTCTGCTCGGTGACATCACGAATGCTCACCACCGCGCGGTTCATTTCCTCGGCCACCTGGCTTTGTTGCTCGGCTGCCACGGCAATCTGCGTGTTGCTCTCGCGCATCTGCGCCACGGCACCGGTGATCTCGGCCAGGGCTTCACCGGCTTCCTGAGCCTGGCGCACGCAATCATCGGCCTTGTACGAGCTTTCCTGCATGAACTCCACCGCATCGCGGGTACCCGACTGCAGTGCCGAGACCATTGTGGTGATTTCGTCAGTGGAGGTTTGCACGCGCTTGGCCAGGTTGCGCACCTCATCGGCGACCACGGCGAACCCGCGGCCCAGGTCGCCGGCGCGTGCGGCTTCGATGGCGGCGTTGAGCGCAAGCAGGTTGGTTTGTTCGGCAATGCTGTGAATCACATTGACGACCCCGTTGATTTTCTGGCTGTCATCGGCCAACTGGCGAATCATCTCGGCGGTTTGCTGAACACCGCTGGACAGCCCGGAAATCGAATCCTGGACCCGGCTTACCACCTCTTTGCCGCTGCCGGCCAGGGTGTCGGCGGTTTGGGACAGGTCACGGGTAGCGCCGGCATGCTGGGCGATGTGGTGCACGGTTGCCGACATTTGGTTGATGGCGGTGGCCGCCTGGTCGGTTTCGCTTTGCTGGCCAAGCATGCCGTGGCGCACATCGTTCATGCTGGCGGCCAGGCGCGCAGCGCCCGAGTCCAGCTGCGCGGCAGTGTGGGCGACGGTGCTGACGACGCGGTGGTAGGTGGCCTGCATGGCGTTGAAGGCACCGGCCATCTGGCCGACCTCATCACCACAGGCCAGTGGCACACGGGCTGCCAGGTCGCCGGTTTTTTCCACGTGCAGTATCACATCCTTGAGGGTATTGAGCTGGCTGAGCAGAAAACGGATGAGCAGTTGCGAGGCAGCGAGCATGGCCAGCATCAGAATCAGGACACACACCGCGTAATTGCTGAAGCGTTCGAAGAACACCTGGCGCAGACTGGGCGACGGGGCCACTACCGCCATGTACTGATTGCCGCTGCGCACGACCTGTGCGCCGCGCAGCGGGTTGTCGCCCAGCACCCAGGCACCTGGCAGGTCCACCCAGCCCTGGCCGTCGCGCAGGGGCTCGAGCGGTTCACCGGCAAAGGTGGGCGTTTGCCCGGCTGACCAGCTGATCACATTGGCCTGGCGCGGTATTGGCTGCTGGCTTGGCCAGGCAGCCAGCAGCTCGGCTTGCTGCACCGCCTGTACCTGGGCCACCTCGGCGCGGGCGCGTTGCTCCAGGTGCACGGCATACACCACCAGCAGCAAGGTCGTGACAAAGGCCACCGCGTTGACGGCCCAGAATTTGTACTTCAAGGAAACATTGCTAAGCCAGGCACCCATGGGCAGGTCTTCTCTGAGTTGAGCGGAAACAATATTGGCAAGGTGCCATCATTGTGCCAGCTCGTGCCAGAGCCGTTGTTGATATGTATCAAGAAAAAACAACGGTGTTGTTCTCCTGCCTCAACCGGCCCCGTCAGCTCAGATCTGGAAGAACGCCCGTGCCGTGGCCGTGGTGTGCGCTGCCGTATGTTCGACCGTTTCACCCCGGTGCAAGGCCACTTCATGCAGTACTTGCGGCAAGAAGGCCGGCTCATTGCGGCCGTTCTTGGGTTTGGGGCGCAGGGTGCGGGGCAGCAGATAGGGGGCGTCGCTTTCCAGCATCAGCCGGCCTTCGGCAATGTTGCCCACCAGCGCGTGCAGGTGCGTCCCCCGGCGCTCGTCGCAGATCCAGCCGGTGATACCGATGTGCAGGTCCATGTCGAGGTAGGCGAACAGCGCCTCACGCTCCCCGGTGAAACAATGCACGACCGCCGCGCTCAGGTGGTCGCGGTAATCCTTGAGAATGGCCAGCAAGCGCTCGCTGGCATCGCGCTCATGCAGGAACACCGGCAGGCGTAGCTCAACGGCCAGCGCCAACTGGGCTTCCAGGGCTTTTTCTTGCAGGGGGCGAGGGGAGAAATCACGGTTGAAGTCCAGGCCGCATTCGCCCACAGCACGTACCCGTGCCTCGCTTAGCAGTTGGCGCAGCCGGCCTTCGCTACCGGCCTCCCATGCCTTGGCATCGTGGGGGTGCACGCCGGCAGTGGCAAACAGATGCGCGCCACTGGCGTCCAGTTGCTGGCACAACTCCAGTGCCTGTTCGCTGCCTGCCAGGCTGGTGCCCGTCAGCACCATTTGGGTCACCCCGGCTTCGATGGCGCGCTCGACGACGGCCGCCTGCTGGTCGTGGAAGCTGCTGTTGGTCAGGTTGACGCCGATATCGATCAGTTGCATGGTGGTATCTCGTGCCGCGGAGCGGCCAGCATAGCAAAAACCGGGTTTTTCTGAACAAAACCAAGAACTTCATGCTGTGGCCGGGGTCTTTTGCCGTCATTTATCACTTGGCGTGCGACCCTGGATGCCGCCCCCGAATGGATCTTTTTGCGCATGCGATTCTGGCTCACTTTCCTGTTGGCGCTCGGGTTGGTCTTGTCCGGGGCGGCCCTTGCGCAAACCCAAGGGCCGCAACATAACCCTGCGCCTGCCAAGGTTCGCGACTTGCAGCAGATCCGCAGCAGCAAGGTGCTGCGGGTGCTGGTCAACCAAAGCCGCAATAGCTCGGGCGAGGTCAAGGGCGAACCAGTCGGCATCGAGTATTACCGCCTGCGGGCCCTGGAACACTTCCTCAACGCGCGCAGCGACGACGATCAACAGATCGAGCTGCAGCTCATACCGCGGGCCAAGGAGCAATTGCTCGGCGCCCTGGCGCGTGGCGAGGGCGACCTTGCTGCACCGGGCGAGCTGTTGGACCCAGGCACTGTGCGCGGTGTCAGCAGCAGCGCACCGCTACTCGATCAGGTGCCGCTGACATTGGTCGGGCGCAAAGGCGAGCGCAGCTTCAGCAAGCTCGAGCAGCTGTCGGGGCGAACCGTGGCATTGACCAGTGCCAGCGCGGCGGGGCCATTCATCCAGCAGGCCAACCAGCAATTGGCCCTGCGCAAGCGGCCGCCGATCAAGGTGGAGTGGGTCGACTCGACATTGGCCGTGGAAGATGTGCTGGAGATGGTCCAGGCCGGCATCTACCACCTGACCGTGGTGGAGCAGCCTATTGCCCGGCGTTGGGCGCGGGTGATGCCGCGCCTGCGCCTGCACAGCGGTGTGCGGCTGGGGCCGCCGCAGGCCATGCGCTGGTATGTCGGGCGTGATGCGCCGCAGCTGCTCGCTGCAGTCGATCGCTTCCTCAAGGGTTACCGGGCGCCAGACAACCAGGATGCCGCGTTTGAGCGGATTTACCGCCGCCAGTATCGGGTGCACAACCCTTTGGCCAGCAAGGACCGCCGGCGTCTGGCAGCGCTGCGGGCCGTGTTGCAGAAGCATGGGCAGGCGCAACAGATCGACTGGCTGAACCTGGCGGCGCTGGCGTTCAAGGAGTCGACACTGAACCCGGCCGCACGCGGCAGCGGTGGGGCCCATGGGCTGATGCAGATCACCCCGGCAGCAGCCCAGCGTGTGGGGGTGAGCAACACGGCCACGGTAGACGGCAACGTGCTGGCCAGCGCGCGCTACCTGGCGCTGATCCGCCGCACGTTTTTCGCCAGCCCCAAAATCAACGAGCGCGAGCGCATGGCGTTCGTACTTGCTGCCTACAACCTTGGCCCCGAACGCGTTCAGGCCATGCGCGCCGAAGCTCGCCGACGCGGGCTCAATGGCAACCAATGGTTCTTCCAGACCGAGCGTATTGCCATGGAGCAGGTGGGCATGGGGCCGGTGAACTTCGTCAACAGTGTCAACAAGTACTACTTGGCATTCAACCGCGAACGTGCAGCGCTTGAACGTGTAGTCAAGCGATGAAGTATCGATTTATTAGATAGCTATGCTGGGTTTTTTGCGGTTCTAATATCTTAGAAACTGATTAAGATGGCGTCCATCTCAACATAACTGCATCGCCTCAAGGACGCTTCGCCATGAACAACAACACTCTCAATGCCCTGTTTTCCACCCGTGCCGGCGCTGGCCTGAGCATTATCCGCATACTGGTCGGCATCATCTTCATGGCGCATGGTGCGCAAAAGCTGTTCGGCATGTTTGGCGGCTATGGCCTGGAAGGCACCGGCCAGTGGATGGAAAGCATCGGCCTGGCGCCGGGTTATCTGATGGCCCTGTTGTCCGGTAGTGCCGAGTTCTTCGGCGGGTTAGCCCTGGTGCTGGGGCTGCTGGCGCGCCCGGCGGCGCTGGCACTGAGCGTGACCCTGATCGTGGCGATTTTCTCGGTGCACATTGGCAATGGCTTGTTCATGTCCAACAACGGCTACGAGTTTGCCCTGGCGCTGCTCGCCGGTACCGTTGCCGTGATGATCGAAGGTGCCGGGCGCTTCTCGCTGGACCGCCTGATCGCCCGCTGACCCTTTGCAAGCTGTGAGCGACAAGCCGCAAGCAAGGGCGGGCCTTTCCTCGGCCTGCTTCTGCTTGCGGCTTGTCGCTTGCAACTTGAAGCTCATCGCTCTAGCATACCGCCTGCGCCGATTTAAACAGCTACTTGCGGGGCGCAGGAAAGCCCCTTGTGCGGCTCGTCCGAAATACCGCTAAAGCGCTGGTTCGGTGACGCCTCCCACCGCTGCCCAGCGGGATTCGCGAGGCGGAGAGAAGCACCATGAGTTGCCCACGTACCAGTGTCTGTTTGAGCCCTTTGCCTGCACACCAGGCATCCCGCACGCCGCGCATCCTGCTCGGCGGCCAGCATCAGCCCACTCTTTTGCGTCACCTCGAAGGCCTGTCCCGGCGCAAGGGCCAAGCACGCGCATTCCTGATCCAGTTCGCCGATGACGCCTGCAATCTTGCGCAGTATGGGCAGGACCGTTTCGACCTTGCGGTCATTCAGTCGCCCGGCCCGCAGGACGCTGCCGAGGTCATCGGCCACCTCACCCGTATCGCGCGCCAGGGCCTGATCACCCGCCGCTGAGGAGCGTTTGTTGAGCACCAACATCATCACCAGCGAAGGCCACGCGGCGCTGAAGAAAGAGCTGGACCACCTGTGGCGGGTCTATCGCCCCGAGATCACCCAGAAGGTCGCCTGGGCGGCGTCGCTGGGGGACCGTAGCGAGAATGCCGACTACCAGTACAACAAGAAGCTGCTGCGCGAGATCGACCGCCGGGTGCGGTATTTGCGCAAGCGTCTCGAGGATGTGAAGGTGGTGGCCTATTCGCCCGAGCAGGAAGGCAAGGTGTTTTTCGGCGCCTGGGTCGAGATCGAGAACGACGACGGCGAGACCATGAAGTTTCGCATCGTGGGTTATGACGAAATCTACGGCCGCAATGACTACATCTCGATCGACTCACCCATGGCCCGCGCCTTGCTGAAGAAGCAGGAGGGTGACGAGGTGCTGGTACACACACCTACCGGTGAAGCCACATGGTATGTGAACAGCATCAGCTACGGCCAGTGAATTGCGGCTGCATGTGCCGGCCCGGATGCCGGGCCGGCACATGCAGCCTCAAGTGTCCCGCAGTACCGCCAAAGGGCTGGCATTGAGCGCCCGCCGCGTGCCTATCACCCCCGCGCCGCCTACCAGCAAAGCCCCTGTCAATGGCAGCAACAGCAACCAGGGGTGCGGCCCCCACTGCAGATTGAAGGCATAGCGGTAAAGCACCAGGGTGATCAGTTCGCAACCCAGGGCCGCCAACAACCCGCTGGCTGCCCCGAGCAGGCCGAACTCGATCCGCCGTGCCCTGACCAGCAGCGGCCTGGGCGCGCCCAGTGCACGCAGCAGGGCGCCTTGGCGAATGCGCTCATCCAGCGTTGCCTGCAAACCGGCGAACAGCACCGCCAGCCCTGCCGCCAGGACGAACAGCAGCACATATTCCACGGCCAGGGTCACCTGAGCGAGGATGCTGCGCAGTTGGTCGAGCAGGGCATCGACCTGCAGGATGGTCACTGCCGGGAACGCACGTGACAGGGTCACCACGTCCAGGTCGTGCCCCGGCGCCAGGTAGAAGCTGGTCAGGTAGGTGGTCGGCAGACCTTGCAGGGTGCCGGGTTGGAAGATCATGTAGAAGTTGGGCTGGAAGCTGTCCCAATGCACACTGCGCAAGCTGCTGACCCTGGCTTGGCGCTGTTGGCCGCCGATATCGAACGTCAGCAGGTCGCCAGTCTGAAGCTTCAGGCTCTTGGCCAGCTCTGCCTCCACCGATACCCCGGGGATTTCGTGTTCGCCGGGCAATGCTTGCCACCAGCTCCCGGCTGTCAACGCATTGCCTTCGGGCAGTTCGGCGGCCCAGGTCAGGCTGAGGTCGCGCTGCACGGCGCGCTCGCCTGCCGAATCCTTGCTGACGATCTGCTGCACCGGTTGTTGGTTGATCTGCACCAGCCGCCCCGGTGTCACCGGGTATAGTGGGGCCGCGACGGCGTTGACCTGCTGCAGGTGCTGAGCGAACGGCTCGCGGTCGTCTGGCAGGATATTCAGGGCGAAATAGTTGGGCGCATCCTTGGGTAGCTGGGCCTGCCAGGTGTCGAGCAATTCCGCCCGCAGCAGGGCGACCAGGGCCATGGCCAGCAGGATCAGGCCGAACGCCAACGCCTGGCCAGCGGCGGCCATGGGGTGGCGCAGCAACTGGCCCAACCCCAGGCGCCAGGTCAGCGGGGCGCCGGCCAGCAAGCGGCGCAGGCTGCGCAAGCCGAGCAGCAGCAGGCCACCGAGCAACAGCGCAGCAACCAGGCCGCCAGCCAGCAGGGCGAAGGTCAGCAGCAGGTCCAGGCTTAGCCGCCACATGATCAGGCCTAGCGCGAACAGGGCTGCACCGTAAACCAGCCAACTGCTGGGCGGTATCGGCAACAGGTCGCGGCGCAGTACGCGCAATGGCGGCACCTGGCCCAGCGCCGCGATCGGTGGCAGGGCAAAGCCGGCCAGTGCTACCAGCCCTGTGGCGATGCCGGCCAGGGCCGGTAGTACGCCCCCGGCTGGGACCACGCTGGGAAGCAGGCCGTGCAGTACGCGGAACAGGCCCAGCTGGGCAAGCCAGCCCAGCAGCGCGCCGGCCAGCGCCGCTACTACGCCGAGCATGGCCAGTTGCAGGCAGTACAGGCCAAGGGCCTGCCGGCGCGACAGGCCCAGGCAACGCAGCAGGGCACTGGCGTCCAGGCGCCGTGCAGCGTAGCGGCTGGCCGACAAGGCTACGGCCACGCCGGCCAGCAACACTGCCACCAGGCTGGCCATGTTCAGGTAGCGTTCTGCCTTGCCCAGGGCGCCGCCGATCTGCTGATTGCCATCGCGGGTATCGCGCAGGCGCTGGTTGGCGGCCAGGCCTTTCTCAATTGCCTGGCGGTACTGCGCCAGTGCTTCGCTGTCGCCACGCCACAGGTCCCGGTAGGTAACCCGGCTGCCGGGCTGGATCACCCCGGTCGCCTGCAGGTCGGCCAGGTTGATCATCACCCGCGGCGTGAGGCTGTAGAAGTTGTTGGCGCGGTCCGGCTCATAGGTCAGTACCCGGCTCATGCGCAGGGTTTTCATGCCGACGTCGATGCTGTCGCCTATCGACAGCCCCAAGGCCGCCAACAGGCGCGGTTCCACCCATGCTTCACCGGGCGCCGGCCCGCCACCCGGGCGTTCAGCACCATATGGGGCCGCGGCGCTGCGCAGCTGCCCACGCAGGGGGTAGGCGCTATCGGCCGCTTTCACGCTGGACAGCTGGATACCGCTATCGCCGCCGACCACACTGGTGAACTCGACCACCTGAGCGTGGCGCAAGCCCAGTGCCTGGCCGGCCGCGAGTTGTTGTTCTCGGGCCGGGGCGCTGCCTTGCAACACCAGGTCGGCGCCAAGGAATTCGCTGGCGCGCAGTTGCATGGCGCCGTTCAGGCGGGCACCGAAATAGCCGATGGCGGTGCTGGCTGCCACCGCTACCAGCAGGGCGAAGAACAACACCCGCACTTCGCTGGCACGAAGGTCGCGAAGCAACTGGCGCAGGGCCAGGCCGCACAGGCGGGACAGCGGCATGTGCTTCATCAGGCCTCCACCGCTGCCACCAGGCGGCCTGCGTCCAGCCGGATCTGGCGGCGGCAGCGGCGGGCCAGGCGTTCGTCATGGGTAACCAGCACCAGTGTGGTGCCACGCTCCTGGTTCAGCTCGAACAGCAGGTCGCTGATACGCTCGCCGGTGTGGCTGTCCAGGTTGCCGGTGGGTTCATCGGCGAACAACACGGCAGGGTGCGCGGCGAAGGCGCGGGCGATGGCCACCCGTTGTTGCTCGCCCCCGGACAGCTGGCGTGGCGTGTGGCTGAGGCGCGCGCCAAGGCCGACCCGTTCAAGCAAGTTGCGCGCTTGCTCGCGGGCATCGCTGCGCCCGTCAAGCTCCAGCGGCAGCATGACATTCTCCAGGGCGTTGAGGCTGTCCAGCAGTTGGAACGACTGGAACACGAAGCCGACATGTTCGGCGCGCACCCGGGCGCGCTGGTCTTCATCCAGCGGCCCGAGGTCGTGCCCGGCAAGTATCACCTTGCCAGCGCTGGGTTGGTCCAGGCCGGCGAGCAGGCCAAGCAGCGTCGACTTGCCCGAGCCCGAAGCGCCGACGATGGCCAGGCTGTCGCCCTGGGCCAGGTCGAGGGACAGGGCGTGCAGGATGGCGAGGTCACCTTCCGCACTGGGGACCACTTTGCTAAGGTTCTGCGCAACGAGAATGCTGGGGCCCATGGAGAATCCGATGCGAATAAGGTGGCTGAGTGCCGGTCTGGCCCTGTATTGCCTGGCCCAGAGCGCGGCGGCGGGAACGTTGCTGGTGGTTGGCGATAGTATCAGCGCCGGTTTTGGCCTGGATAGCCGCCAGGGGTGGGTCTCTCTGTTGCAGACCCGGCTGGAGAAGGAAGGTTTCGACGCCAAGGTGGTCAATGCGTCGATCAGTGGCGACACCAGTGCGGGTGGCCAGGCGCGCTTGCCCGCGCTGCTTGCAGCGCATAAGCCCAGCCTGGTGGTACTGGAGCTGGGCGGCAACGATGGCCTGCGCGGGCAGCCGCCTGCGCAATTGCAACAAAATCTTGCTTCGATGATCGAGCGCTCGCGGCAGGCTGGCGCCAAAGTGGTGCTGCTGGGCATGCGCCTGCCGCCCAATTACGGTGTGCGCTACACCCGTGCGTTTGCCAACGTGTATGAGCAGTTGGCGGCGGACAAAAAGGTCCCGCTGGTGCCGTTTTTCCTTGAAGGGGTAGGGGGTGTGCCAGAGTTGATGCAGGCTGATGGCATTCATCCGGCCCAGGGTGCCCAGCAGCGCTTGCTGGAAAATGCCTGGCCGGCGATAAAACCCTTGCTGTGATGCTTTAAACGGGGGCAGCTTTCGGCTAATGTTGCGCCCCCCGTTTCGAGTGCCACCGATGCCGCGCCCCGCCTGGTCCCTGTACGCCTACCAATTGATCGAGCCCGATGAGCAGCTTGACCTGTTTGCCTGCCAGGAGGTCCGCGTGCACCTGGTGGCCCGGCAGCTCGAGTTGGGTGTGCCGGTAGACCGTACCTTGTGCGGTGGGCTGCTGCCCGCGCAACCGCGCTGGTCGGGGGTGCCGCGCTCGATCTATCGCGATGGCCGCCTGTGCGAGCTGTGCCGGGCCATCCTCGATGCCCAGCGGCGGGGCATGCGCCCGGTGTGGCCTGAGCTGCACGGCAGCTGAACGACTCGCACCTTTCATCATCTGAAACGCTTGCCGCTCAGCAATGCCTCCCGCTGGCACCAGTGCAGGTGTACAATCGATTCTCTTGACCCACCTTTCGAAGGATTTACCGGATGTTGCCGCGCTTTCCTGCCGTCACCCGTAGCCTGTCCCTGGCCGCCCTGCTGGTAGCAGGCCCCGCTGCTGCGCTGGAGCTGCCACTGCCACCTCCTGGTGAAGACATCGTCGGCCAGGTGCATGTGATCAAGGCCAAGTACGAGGACACCTTCGCCGATATCGGCACCGCCAACGACCTCGGCTACCTGGAAATGATCGCTGCCAACCCGGGTGTGGACCCGTGGTTGCCGGGCGCCGGCACCGAGATCATCCTGCCCACCCGCTACATCCTGCCACCGGGCCCGCGCGAAGGCGTGGTCATCAACCTGGCCGAGTACCGGTTGTACTACTACCCGAAAGGTCAAAACGTGGTGTACACCTTCCCGCTCGGTATCGGTCGTGAAGGCTGGGGTTCGCCGATCGCCAACACCAAGATCATCGCCAAGACGCCGAACCCGACCTGGACCCCGCCCGCATCCATCCGCAAAGAGCACGCGGCAGACGGCGATATCCTGCCTGCGGTGGTGCCGGCAGGCCCGGACAACCCACTGGGGCCGTTCAAGTTCACCTTGGGCGTGCCCGGCTACCTGATCCACGGTTCGAACAAGAAGTTCGGTATCGGCATGCGCACCAGCCACGGTTGCTTCCGCATGCTCAACAACAACGTGTTGGAACTGTCCAAGCTGGTGCCGGTGGGTACGCCGGTGCGCATCATCAACGAGCCTTACAAGTTTGGTATCAGTGGCGGCAAGGTGTACCTCGAGGCACACACCCCGCTGGATGACCAGGGCAATCCGTCGGTAGTCGACAAGCATACCGCTGTCATCAATGCCTTGCTCAAGCGCGAAGACCTGGCCAACAACCTGCGCATGAACTGGGACATGGTGCGTGATGTGGTGGCTGCAGAAGATGGCATGCCGGTAGAAATTGCCGTACCGGTCGAAAACCAGGCAGGCGCACCGGTGGTTTCCAGCATTCCCCCAGAACTGCAGTAAGGCAGTGGCGATACAGGGAGGCCCGCCTTTGTGCGGGCCTTTTCGTAACAGTTGGAAGGCGCGGCAACGAGCAGGCAAAAAAAAGCCGACCCACAAGTGGGTCGGCTTCTTAACAATCCGTAAGGATTATTACTTGCGGCTGGCTTTGTCCAGCATACGCAGAGCGCGCTCGTTGGCTTCGTCAGCGGTCTGCTGAGCCTTCTGAGCGGCTGCCAGTGCGTCGTCAGCCTTACGGTAGGCTTCATCGGCACGGGCTTGAGCGCGAGCGGCTGCGTCTTCAGTCGCAGTCAGACGAGCTTCAGTTTCTTTGGAGACGCTGCTGCAACCGGTAGCCAGAACTGCGGCCAGAGCCAGAGCAGAGAATTTCAGAACGTTGTTCATCGTGTTCCCCTTCAAGGACTTTCTATTAAATAGCCATCTCTCGGAAAAGAGAAACTGGCCGGCGTACATAGTACTCATTACTTGTAGTAAGTAAACTGACTGAGCGCAAGAACTGCAAAAAAAATGTTGCTTGACGTGCCCCCGACACGCTGCGCGAGCTGGGCGTGATCAACAACCTGCCGTGCCCGCAAGCAAGTGTAATACAGGAACTTTTTTGTTGAACTAAGGGTGACTTGTACGGTCTTTCGGCGTCTTAAAGCCTAGAGCATCCAGCGGCTGCAGGGGCAACGGCATTAAGTGAAGAGGGTAGCGCCAGGCCCTTTTTAACTGTCGAAACCTTGAGTAAATCCGCATGCCGCGCCTACTATCTTGTGAGCGCCAGAAGACTCGAACGATTGCAATCGTCCAGTGGTCGTATGGGCAACAGGTGGCGTAGAGCATTCTGTGCCGGATTAAACCACCATCGGTTAGGGAAGGGTCTACCTGAAAGACCTGCGAGGAGTAGTGATGAGCGAATCGTTGACCATCCACCATGACCAGGCCGGTCATCAGTTCGAGACCACCGTGGACGGTCATCGTGCCTACCTGACGTACATGGACCTGGGCAAGCAAACGCTGGATATCTATCGCACCTTCGTGCCTAACGCCCTGCGCGGCCGTGGCATCGCTGCCGCGCTGACCGAGCAGGCACTGGCTTATGCCGAGCAGATGGGCTACACGGTGATACCGTCGTGCTCATACGTGGAGCGCTACATGGAGCGCCAGCAGCGGCACTCCACCAAGGCCTGAGCCAAGCCATGAGAGCGGGCCATGGTGAGCCCGCTCATTAGGGCGTCAATCAGCCACGCTTGCGCTGCGGCAATACATCTTTGAGCTTGGCACGCATGCTGCGCAGCGTTTTTTCGGTTGCCGACCAGTCGATGCAGGCATCGGTAACCGACACGCCGTATTGCAGGTCTTCCAGGTTCTTCGGAATCGACTGGCAGCCCCAGTTCAGGTGGCTTTCGACCATCAGGCCGATGATCGACTGGTTGCCTTCGAGAATCTGGTTGGCGACGTTCTCCATCACCAGTGGTTGCAGGGCCGGGTCCTTGTTGGAGTTGGCGTGGCTGCAGTCGACCATGATGTTTGCCTTGATCTTGGCCTTGGCAAGGTCTTGCTCGCACAGCGCAACGCTGACCGAATCGTAGTTGGGTTTGCCATTACCGCCGCGCAGTACCACGTGGCCGTATGGGTTGCCCTTGGTGGTGACGATCGACACGCCGCCTTCCTGGTTGATACCCAGGAAGCGATGTGGCTTGGACACCGACTGCAAGGCGTTGATGGCGACGGTCAGGCCGCCATCGGTGCCGTTCTTGAAACCTACCGCCGATGACAGCCCCGAGGCCATCTCGCGGTGGGTTTGCGATTCGGTGGTACGGGCGCCGATAGCCGACCAGCTGATCAGGTCCTGCAGGTATTGCGGGGAGATAGGGTCCAGCGCTTCGGTCGCGGTCGGCAGGCCCATTTCCGCCAAATCCAGCAGCAGCTTGCGGCCGATGTGCAGGCCGTCCTGGATCTTGAACGAGTCATCCAGGTACGGGTCGTTGATCAGGCCTTTCCAACCGACCGTGGTGCGCGGCTTTTCAAAGTACACGCGCATGACCAGGTACAGGGTGTCGGACACCTCTGCGGCCAGTACTTTCAGGCGCTCGGCATATTCGTGAGCGGCCTTGATATCGTGGATGGAGCAAGGGCCGACCACAACGAACAGGCGATGGTCCTTGCCGTCGAGAATATTGCGCACCACTTCACGGCCGGCAGTCACGGTCTGCAGGGCCTTGGCGCTGAGGGGGATTTCCTTCTTGAGCTGATCAGGGGTGATCAGGGTCTCGTTGGAGGCAACGTTCAAGTCATCGATCGGTAAATCAGCCATCGTGTTACTCGTCAGGTCACGGGTGCCGGCCGCCAACAATCCCCGTGCGGCCCAGCAGCAAGAATAATCGCAACGGGGAGCCGAACCTTAGCGCGTTACAAGGGGCGGGACAATGGGCTGAGCCCAGTCATTGTGGGGTTTTTACCTGTACCAAGGGTTGAAGCGCGAATGGCCTGCCCAACGTTGCCCAACCGGTGTAAAAAGAACGCCTACCTGTTAGCTGGAGATTGGCATGCATTCGCGCGCACTACGTATTGGCATCATTGGCAGTGGCGCCATTGGCGGCTTCTATGGGTTGATGCTGGCCAAGGCCGGTTTCGATGTGCATTTTCTGCTGCGTAGCGAGTACCCGGCGGTATGTGAGCATGGCCTGAGCCTGGACAGTGCCGAGCACGGCACGCTGCACATGAAGGTGCAAGCCTATGCCAGGGCCGCCGATATGCCGCCCTGTGACTGGTTGTTGATCGGGGCCAAGGCGACCAGCAACGACCACCTGGCCCCGTTGATCGTGCAGGCTGCCGCACCGGGTGCCAAGGTGGTGCTGTTGCAGAACGGCCTGGGGGTCGAGGAGCAGCTGCGCCCGGCACTGCGCAGCGACATGCACCTGCTGGGCGGGCTGTGCTTCATCTGTGTCAACCGGCAGGGGCCAGGGGTGATCCGGCATCAGGCCTTGGGTACCGTGAACCTGGGGTACCACAGCGGGCCTGCCAGCGATGGTGGTACGGCGCTGGTCAGTGAGGGCACAGGCTTGTTCCAGGCGGCGGGCATCGACTCGCACGCCATGCCGAACCTGGCGCTGGCGCGCTGGCAGAAACTGGTATGGAACGTGCCTTACAACGGGCTCTCGGTATTGCTGGGTGCCAGCACCACTGCATTGATGGGCAACGCCGCCAGCCGTGAACTGGTCCTGGCGCTGATGGCAGAAGTTGTGCAGGGTGCCGCAGCATGCGGCCATACGCTGCCGGAAGGCTACGCCCAACACCTGTTCCAGGTCACCGAGCGCATGCCTGATTACTGGCCCAGCATGTACCACGACCATGCACACAAGCGCCCATTGGAGTTACAGGCCATTTATGCCGAGCCGCTGGCGCTGGCGCGGGCGGCTGGCTGCCGCTTGGCGCGCATGGAAATGCTCTACCAGGCGCTGTTGTTCATCGACCAGCACCAAGGCCGGGTCTGAGCGTTTCGAGGGGGTATTCCCAGCCCGATACAGCTCACCCGTGCAGCGCGCCGGACGGCGAAGCGTGCCTCTGCCGCGCTGCTAAGCTGAAGCTTGATCTGCCGCAGCGGCAGTCCAGGAGGTCGAATGATCCGCTCCATGCTGTACGCCACCGACCTCGGTGTCTATGCCCCGTTTGTCATGCAACATGCGCTGGCGCTGGCGCGGACATTCGGGGCTGAGTTGTACGTGATCCATGCGGTCGAGCCCATGGGCCAGTTCGCTGAATCTCTCCTGCAAAGCTACCTCGACGAGCAAACGCTCGACCAGTTGCACAGCCAGGGGGTGAATACGGTAATGGCCAATATAGAGCAGCGCGTGCTGGAGAACTTTCGCGATGAGCTGGGCGAGGAGGCCGACCTAGCCGTCATCAAGGCCGTACGGGTTCGCCAGGGCGACCCGGCGCAGGTCATTCTGGATCAGGCGCAACGGCTCAGTGTCGACCTGCTGATTTTTGGTAGCCACAGTGCCGGTGCCGGGGTGGATGTGCCAATCGGCCGCACGGCGGTGCGGCTGCTGCAACTGTCGCCGGTCCCGGTCTACATGGTGCCGTTGGCGCAGCATTTGGGGCGTAGGAAAACGTGAGCGCGGCTGTAGGGCATATCCTCAGCATGTAACAAAATTGTTCTAGATTTATTTCCGGAACCACTAATATAGTTATATATCGTCGCTGCTTGCTGCCGCTGACTCATCGCTGAACCGAGGGAAATCTATGAAGCTTCAACAACTGCGCTACATCTGGGAAGTGGCGCATCATGACCTCAATGTCTCCGCGACGGCGCAGAGCCTGTATACCTCCCAGCCGGGTATCAGCAAGCAGATCCGCCTGCTGGAAGACGAGTTGGGTGTTGAAGTATTCGCGCGCAGTGGCAAACACCTGACCCGCGTTACCCCGGCCGGTGAGCGCATCATCAATACCGCGGGCGAAATCCTGCGCAAGGTCGAGAGCATCAAGCAGATCGCCCAAGAGTTCTCCAACGAGAAAAAGGGCACGCTGTCCATCGCCACCACCCATACCCAGGCGCGCTACGCGTTGCCGCCGGTGATCAGCAGCTTCATCAAGCAATACCCGGAAGTGTCCCTGCACATGCACCAGGGCTCGCCGATGCAGATTGCCGAAATGGCCGCAGACGGCACGGTCGACTTTGCCATTGCCACCGAGGCACTGGAGCTGTTCGGCGACCTGGTCATGATGCCTTGCTACAAGTGGAACCGTTGCGTGGTCGTGCCGCAAGGTCACCCACTGGCCAAGCTGCCCAAGCTGACGTTGGAGGCCGTAGCCGAATACCCGATCGTGACCTATGTGTTCGGTTTCACCGGGCGCTCCAAGCTGGATGAGGCCTTCAACCACCGCGGCCTTACGCCGAAGGTAGTGTTCACTGCCGCCGACGCCGACGTGATCAAGACCTATGTGCGCCTAGGGCTGGGCGTGGGCATCGTTGCCGGCATGGCAGTGGACGCCAAGCTCGACAGCGACCTGGTGGCACTCGATGCCAGCGAGCTGTTCGAGGCCAGCATCACCAAGATCGGTTTCCGCCGTGGCACCTTCCTGCGCGGCTTCATGTGTGACTTCATCGAGAAGTTCGCGCCGCACCTGACCCGCGAAGTGATGGCCAAGGCAATCCAGTGCCACAACAAGCAGGAGCTCGAAGCGCTGTTCGAAGGGGTCGAGCTGCCCGTGCACTGAAACGCGAACACCGGGGGCTTTGCGCCCCCGGTTCTACAGCGGCGTTACGGGTTCAAGCCTTGCTGATCAGGTTGCCAGCGTGCAACCCGCACTCCTTCTGGGTGGACTCTTCCCACCACCAACGCCCTTCACGTTCATGCTGGTTCGGCAGCACCGGGCGCGTGCAGGGCTCGCAGCCGATGCTGATGAAGCCACGTTCATGCAGGCTGTTGTACGGCAGCTCCAGCATGCGGATATAACCCCACACTTCTGCGCTGCTCATCTGCGCCAGCGGATTGAACTTGTACAGCGTGCGCTCGGGCGTGGAGAAGGCGCTGTCGATTTCCAGCGCTGCCACCTGGCTGCGAGTGCCAGGGCTCTGGTCACGGCGCTGGCCAGTGGCCCAGGCGCTGACGGTTGCCAGCTTGCGCCGCAACGGCTCGATCTTGCGAATGCCGCAGCACTCGCCATGGCCGTCCTTGTAGAAACTGAACAGGCCCTTTTCCTTGACGAATGGGTCAAGCTGGGCGCGGTCCGGGCTGAGGATTTCGATCGGCAGGCCATACTGCTCGCGCACCTGGTCGATGAACCGGTACGTTTCCGGGTGCAGGCGGCCTGTGTCGAGGCTGAATACCTTGACCTGCTTGTTAAGCTTCCAGGCCATGTCGACCAGCACCACGTCCTCGGCGCCGCTGAAGGAAACCCACAGGTCGTCGCCGAAGTGCTCGAAGGCAAGCTTGAGGATGTCTTGCGGGGATTTGTTGGCATAGGTCGCGGCCAGGGCGGCGACGTCGAAGGGTTGGCTCATCAGGCGGTTTCCATCTTGGCTGTGGCGCTGTGCGCTCGTAGTGGGGGTGATGGTAACAAAAAAACAAGGTCTGGACGGGCTGGCGCTCACAGGCCTTGCAGTGTCTGCAGCAATACCCGCACCTTGGCAATCGACTCTTCGTACTCGGCCTGCCACTCGGAATCGGCCACCACTGCGCCGCCACCCCAGCAACTGACCTGGCCATCCTTGACCAGCAGGCTGCGAATGGCGATCGAGCTGTCCATTTCGCCACGCACGTCCACATACAGCAGGGAGCCGCAGTACAGTGCCCGCCGCGTGGGCTCCAGCTCGTCGATGATCTGCATGGCGCGGATCTTCGGCGCGCCGGTAATCGAGCCGCCAGGGAAGCTGTCGGCGATCAGGTCCAGGGCGTCCTTGTCGCTGGCCAAGCGGCCGGTAATGCTACTGACCAGGTGGTGCACGTTGGGGTAGCTCTCCAGGCTGAACAGCTCCGGCACCTTCACCGAGCCCACCTCGCAGGTACGCCCCAGGTCATTGCGCAGCAGGTCGACGATCATCAGGTTTTCCGAGCGGTCCTTGGGGCTGTGCAACAGCGCCTGGGCATTGCGCCGGTCTTCGCCCGGGTCGCTGGCGCGTGGGCGCGTGCCCTTGATCGGGCGGGTCTCGACTTGGCGTTGGCTGACGCGAATGAAGCGCTCGGGTGAAAAGCTGAGCAGGGCGCTGCCGTCGGCCAACTGCTGATAGCCCGAAAAGGGCGTCGGGCAGGCCTGGCGCAGTGCCTTGTAGGCCTGCCACGGGTCGCCCTTGCACGGCGCGCGAAAGCGCTGGGTGAGGTTGATCTGGTAGCAGTCACCGGCTTGGATATAGCGCTGCACCTGGTCGAAGGCGGCCTGGTACTGCGCAGGCTGCAAGTCGCCGGCCATGGGGGCGAGCAGTTGAAAGTCGCCATCGGGCGTGTGCTCGCTGCCGGCGAAGAGGTTGATCAGGCGTTCGCGCTCGTGTTGCGCCAGGCTTGGGTGAAACACCAGCTGGCTGGTGCCGCACTGGTGGTCGCTGACCAGCGCCCAGGCATACAGGCCCAGTTGCGCGTCGGGCAGCCCGAGGTCATCCACGGCGTTGCTTGGCAGGTGTTCAAGGCGGCGGCCGAAGTCATAGCTCAGGTAGCCGATCAGGCCGCCGGCGAAAGGCAGTTCTACGCCGCTGGGCAAATCGGCGCTGCCCAGGCGCGCCAGGCCCTCGCGCAGGCGAGCGAGAAAGGCGCGGCCATCCTCTGCGGGTTCGGCTTGCAGTTGTTGCAGCGGCCAGGCACTGAGCAGATCGAAGCGCCCGCGCTCGGCACCAGGGCGGGCGCTGTCGAGCAGGATGGCGCCGGGCGCCTGGCGCAGGCGGGCGAAATAGGCGGCTGGGTCGGGTTGGTAGGGCAGGGGGTGTAGCGTACAGGTCGGCATCAGTATGGACGGCGATGTAAAAGCGAGGAGGGCGATTGTAGACCTGTGCGGGAGCAGCGCCTAGCACTGGGCGCGACATTCAACCCTGTGTTTGGCGCCTGGGGCTGGCTGCGACGCAAGGCCGCTGCCACAGGAGCACCTGCCCCTTGTGGCAGCCGCCTCGGCGATGTCAGCCCGGGTGTACGTGCCCGAACAAGCCCTGCGACACCTTCACCCGCTGCTCGACGTCCTCCGTCAGGCCGTCCTTGGCCAGTGCTTCGATGTGCGCTTCGATGGCATGGGTGCGCTGGGTCAGCCCGCAGTCGTTGGCGATCTGGATGTTCAGCCCTGGGCGGGCGTTGAGCTCCAGAATCAGCGGGCCTTTGTCCTGGTCCAGGACCATGTCCACGCCGATATAGCCCAGCCCGCAAAGCTCGTAGCACCCGGCGGCCAGCTTCATGAAGCCGTCCCAGTTCGGCAGTTGCACGCCGTCCACCGCGTTGGTGGTGTCCGGGTGCTTGCTGATGATGTTGTTCAGCCAGGTGCCGCGCAGGGTCACGCCGGTAGCCAGGTCGACCCCTACGCCGATGGCGCCCTGGTGCAGGTTGGCCTTGCCGCCGGACTGCCGGGTGGGCAGGCGCAGCATGGCCATGACCGGGTAGCCCATCAGCACGATGATGCGGATGTCGGGCACGCCTTCATAGCTGATGCTCTTGAAGATCTGGTCGGGTGTGACCCGGTATTCGATCAGCGCCCGGTCACGGTGCCCGCCCAGCGAGTACAGGCCGGTGAGGATGCTCGAGACCTGGTGCTCGATTTCCTCGTGGCTCATGATCTTGCCGGAAACGGTGCGGTAGCGGTCCTCGAAGCGGTCGGCGATCACCAGGATGCCGTCACCGCCGGCACCTTGGGCCGGCTTGATGACGAAGTCGTTGCGGCCGCCGATGATCTCGTGAAGCTTGTCGATCTGCTTCTCGGTCTCGATGACACCGTACATTTCCGGTACGTGGATACCTGCCGCGAGGGCGCGCTCCTTGGTGATGATCTTGTCGTCGACAATCGGGTACAGGCTGCGCTTGTTGTACTTCAGCACATAGTCTGCGTTACGCCGGTTGATGCCCATGATGCCCCGGGCCTCCAGGGCTTTCCACGTCTTGATCAGGCCAAACATCACACGTCTGCCTTTTTCACGAATGCCTTGAAGCGCATCAGCTCGGTCAGACGGTAGCCGCGATAACGGCCCATCGCCAGCATGAAGCCGACCAGGATCAGCAGCACGGCCGGGAAGGTGAACACGAAATACACCAGCTCTGGCACCATCATCAGCAGGTGGGCCAGTGATGCGGCAAACAGGGTGCCGATGGCCACTTTCATGGCATGGCCGCCGCCACGCTCTTCCCAGGTGATCGACAGGCGTTCGATGGTCATGGTCAGGATCACCATCGGGAACAGGGCTACCGACAGCCCGCGCTCAAGGCCCAGCTTGTGGCTGAACAGGCTGATCGCCGCAATCAGCACCACGACGAAGGTCAGCACCACGGACAGGCGCGGCAGCATCTGCAGTTTCAGGTGCTCCAGGTACGAACGCAGTGACAGGCCCAATGCCGTGATGACCGTGAACAACACGATACCGAAGCCCAGCTGGGTTTCGCGGAAGGCCAGGGCGATCAGCACCGGGGTGAAGGTACCCAGGGTCTGGATACCGATCAGGTTGCGCAGCACCAGGATCACCAGCACACCAATCGGGATCATGACCATGATCATGAAGGTCTGCTGGGTTTGCAGGGGCAGGCCGTACAGCGAATATTCGAGGAAGTCGGCGTCGGTGTTCTCGTCAGTCAGCTTGGCCAGGCGAATGGCGTTCATTTCACTGTTGTTCATGCTGAACGTGACGTTGGCCTTCTTGCCGCCATCGACGGTAATCAGGTTGTCGTCACCGGTCCACCACAGCAGTCGGTCGCTGGGCAGGCCCTGTTCGCCCGTGTCCGGGTTGAAGTAAAGCCAGTCGTTGCCGTTGTAGCTGCGCAGCCACAGCTCGGGGGTTTGCGGGGTGTCGGCCACCAGGCGGATGGTGTGCACCTTTTCCATCGGTACGTGGGCAATCGACAGCAGCAGGTCGATCACCTGGGCCTTTTTCATCGGTGAGGTATCGCCGGCCAGCAGCAGTTTGACGTTGTCATCGTTGAGGTTGTTGACCCGCTTGATGGTTTCGCTGACGAACGTCTCGACGTCGGCCGAATGCTGGCGGATAGGCGCCATCAGCGCCTCGGCGGCGATTTTTTCGGGGCCGTCGATGGCCAGGCTGTCACGGAAGGTCGGGCCTTTTACCGCGGTTTTTTCGTTGCTGTAGCGCTTGGTCAGCACCAGGCGGTAGTACAGCGTCTGGTTGCCGCTGGCGCGACGGGCCGACCAGGTGACCTTGCGGTTGCCATCGGCACGGTTGACGCTGACCCCGTAGTTGTTGGAGATGAAGCTCTCGTTGAGGCTGACGTAGTCGCGGTTCAGTGGCGGCACGAACATCTGCACCTTGACCGGGTCCTTGGTGCTGGCCACGAACTCGACCTTGGCGTCGATGTTCCACAGGTCGTCGGTTTCATCCTCGGTCACCGGGATGCCGAGGAAGAAGATCTGATAAGCCGTGACTGCCACGCCCAACAACACCAGTACGGTGATCAGGACTTTCAGATGGAGGGTAAGAGAGCGCATCGGGATTACTCTGCTTTGGGAGCGTCGGTGGCACAGGCAGGTTTGCCGGCCGCGTATTTAAGGCTTGGGTCGACCAGCGCGTCGAAGTGCTTGAGCGCCTCGGAGCCGATCAGCAGCGGGAACTGGAAGGCGCTGCGGTCGGTGAGGTTGACTTCGATGGTGCGCAAGGCCTGGCCCATGCAGATTTCGAGTTCGATGACCGGGCGGGCGGTGTAGGCCTTGCCCGATTCAGCATCATAGTCGCCCGCTCGGCGCTTGATTTTGCTGACGCGGGCCAGGGGCCGTTCGATCGGGTGCGAGTGGGCGGCATCGATGGCCAGGTAGAAGCGCACCCAGCTTTCGCCGTTGCGCTTGAAGCGCTTGATGTCGCGGGCGCTGAGCGAGGCAGTTTTGGCGCCGGTGTCGAGTTTGGCCGCCACTTCCAGGTCCAGGTCGCCCAGGCGTGCGTATTCATTGAGACCGTACACGGTCTTGCCGGCCGCCTGGCCAATGGCCGGCAGCAGGGTGAGGCAAAGCAGCAATAAAACGGGTGTGAGTCTCATAATCCTGGCGCGATGCAGTGCAAGGTTCTAGGCAAGGTTCAGGTCAAGGTGACTGGCAACTACTGCGCAAGCTTCCTCGTTCATCTGTCAACAAGCATGACTGCATGACAGACAGGCTATCCATACCCCAACAGAGGCGCGGCATTCTATCACGACGACGTATTGACGCCAGCGGTGCGCGATCTGACAGCGCTTGGCTTGCCTAAGTTCGTTCTTAGACGATTGTCGACAATATTGAATTTGTCTTTGACTTGAGTGGCATAGGTGGTTAACTTCTGGCGAATAGATTTCCCAAGGTGTCGACAATATGCAAGACCTTTCCACCCCTGGCCCGATGCTGGCAGACGAATCGGAAACCTTGTCGGAAAACGTCTTCCGGCGTATTCAGGCGGCCATCGTCAAAGGGGAAATTGCCCCTGGCAGCAAGATCTCCGAGCCAGAGCTGGCACGCACCTATGGCATCAGCCGCGGGCCGCTGCGCGAGGCCATCCACCGCCTGGAAGGCCAGCGCCTGCTGGTGCGGGTGCCCCATGTAGGCGCACGGGTGGTATCGCTCAACCATGCCGAACTGATCGAGCTGTACGAGATTCGTGAGTCCCTGGAAGGCATGGCCTGCCGCCTGGCCGCTGAACGCATGAGCCAGGCCGATATCGACGAGCTGCGCCGGGTGCTCGATACCCATGAGCGGGATGCCGCGTTCCAGGCTGGCCTGGGTTACTACCAGCAGGAGGGCGACTACGACTTCCATTACCGCATCATCCAGGGCAGCGGTAACCAGACGTTGGTCAAGATGCTGTGTGGCGAGCTGTACCAGCTGGTGCGCATGTACCGTATCCAGTTCTCGGCCACGCCCAACCGGCCACGCCAGGCCTTTGCCGAACACCACCGCATTCTCGATGCCATCGCCGAACGTGACGGCGAACTGGCCGAACTTCTGATGCGCCGTCACATCGGTGCGTCCAAGCGCAATATCGAGCGTCACTATCTGGACGCCCACAACAATAACCCACGAGGTGAGAAATGACTGTGAACAGCACACCCGGTCAGCGTTTTCGCGATGCCGTCGCCGCTGAACACCCGCTGCAGGTGGTTGGCGCCATCAATGCCAACCATGCCTTGCTGGCCAAGCGCGCCGGTTTCAAGGCCATCTACCTGTCCGGTGGCGGTGTTGCGGCAGGCTCCCTGGGCCTGCCGGACCTGGGTATCACTGGCCTGGACGATGTGCTCACCGACGTGCGCCGTATTACCGATGTGTGCGACCTGCCGCTGTTGGTGGATGTCGATACAGGCTTCGGTGCCTCGGCTTTCAACGTGGCGCGCACCGTGCGCTCGATGAGCAAGTTCGGTGCGGCGGCGATCCATATCGAGGATCAGGTCGGGGCCAAGCGTTGCGGCCACCGGCCGAACAAGGAAATCGTCAGCCAGCAGGAAATGGTCGACCGCATCAAGGCAGCCGTCGATGCCCGTAGCGACGACAGCTTCGTGATCATGGCGCGTACCGACGCCTTGGCCGTCGAAGGCTTGAACGCTGCCCTGGACCGTGCCGCAGCGTGCATCGAGGCGGGTGCCGACATGATCTTCCCGGAAGCGATCACCGAGCTGCAGATGTACAAGACCTTCGCTGACCGGGTGAAGGCACCCATCCTGGCCAACATCACCGAGTTTGGCGCCACTCCGCTGTACACCACCGAAGAGCTGGCTGCGGTCGATGTTTCGCTGGTGCTGTACCCGCTGTCAGCGTTCCGCGCCATGAACAAGGCAGCCGAGAATGTGTACACCGCGCTGCGCCGCGACGGCACGCAGAAGAACGTGATCGACACCATGCAGACGCGCATGGAGCTTTACGATGCCATTGGCTACCACGCCTTCGAGCAGAGCCTCGACGCGTTGTTTGCCCAGAAGAAGGGCTGAGCCTGTGACAACTCCAGCCCCGCATGGCAGCGGGGTTGCCCGCGAAAGGGCGGGTACAGGCGAGCCCGATTAGCCAGCCAGATTTCCATAACAAGTTCAAGAAAGGAGAAACACCATGGCCGAAGCAAAAGTACTCAGTGGCGCAGGCCTGCGCGGTCAGGTGGCCGGCCAGACTGCGCTGTCCACCGTGGGCCAGGCCGGTGCCGGTCTGACCTACCGCGGTTACGATGTGCGTGACCTGGCCGCTGGTGCCGAATTCGAAGAGGTCGCCTACCTGCTGCTGTACGGCGAGCTGCCCTCCCAGGCTGAACTGGCCGACTACAAGCACAAGCTCAAGGGCATGCGTGACCTGCCACCGGCACTCAAGGAAGTGCTCGAGCGCATTCCTCGCGACGCCCACCCCATGGACGTGATGCGCACCGGTTGTTCGGTGCTCGGTACCCTCGAGCCCGAGCTCACCTTCGAAGCCCAGCGCGACAAGACTGACCGGCTGTTGGCCCTGTTCCCGGCGGTGATGTGCTACTGGTACCGCTTCACCCACCATGGCGTGCGCATCGACTGCAGCAGCGACGAAGACACCCTGGGCGGCCACTTCCTGTACCTGCTGCACGGCAAGAAGCCCAGCGGGCTGCACGTCAAGGTCATGAACGTGTCGCTGATCCTCTACGCCGAGCACGAGTTCAACGCCTCGACCTTCACGGCCCGGGTGTGCGCTTCGACCCTGTCCGACCTGTATTCCTGCGTTACCGCAGCCATCGGCACGCTGCGCGGCCCGCTGCACGGGGGTGCCAACGAGGCGGCCATGGAGCTGATAGAGCGCTTCCAGAGCCCGCAGGAAGCCACTGCCGAGCTGCTGCGCATGCTCGAGCGCAAAGACAAGATCATGGGCTTCGGGCATGCCATCTACAAAGAGTCCGACCCGCGCAACGAGGTGATCAAGGGCTGGGCGAAGCAATTGGCCGATGAGGTGGGCGACAAGGTGCTGTACCCGGTTTCCGAAGCCATCGACAAGACCATGTGGGAGCAGAAACGCCTGTTCCCCAATGCCGACTTCTACCATGCCTCGGCTTACCACTTCATGGGTATTCCGACCAAGCTGTTCACCCCGATCTTCGTCTGTTCGCGCCTGACTGGCTGGGCGGCGCACGTGTTCGAGCAGCGCGCCAACAACCGCATCATCCGCCCGAGCGCCGAGTATGTCGGCGTCGAGCAGCGCCAGTTCGTGCCGATCGAGCAGCGCTGAGGCATGGATCGCCAGGGCTGCTGCGCAGCCCAATCGCGGCACAAGGCCGCTCCCACAGGGACTGCGCAGCGCCCCCATTGGCGAGATCTGTATACCGAGTACCGTGACCGAGCCTGATAACGATATGAATACTGCATACCGCAAGCCCCTGCCAGGCACCGACCTGGACTACTTCGATGCGCGCGCGGCCGTCGAGGCGATCAAGCCCGGCGCCTACGACGGCCTGCCGTACACCTCGCGCGTTCTCGCCGAAAACCTGGTGCGTCGCTGCGACCCGGCCACCCTCGACGCCTCGCTGAGCCAACTGATCGAGCGCAAGCGCGACCTCGATTTCCCGTGGTTCCCGGCGCGCGTGGTGTGCCATGACATCCTCGGCCAGACCGCGCTGGTCGACCTCGCCGGCCTGCGTGACGCCATCGCCGACAAGGGCGGCGACCCGGCCCAGGTCAACCCGGTGGTGCCGGTACAACTGATCGTCGACCACTCGCTGGCTGTCGAGTGCGGCGGCTATGACCCGCAAGCGTTCGACAAGAACCGCGCCATCGAAGACCGACGTAACGAGGACCGCTTCCACTTCATCAACTGGACCAAGAAAGCGTTCAAGAATGTCGACGTGATCCAGCCGGGTAACGGCATCATGCACCAGATCAACCTGGAGAAGATGTCGCCGGTGGTGCACTGCGACCATGGCATCGCCTACCCGGATACCTGCGTGGGCACTGACAGCCACACCCCGCACGTCGATGCCTTGGGCGTGATCGCCATTGGCGTGGGTGGCCTGGAAGCGGAAAACGTGATGCTTGGCCGAGCATCGTGGATGCGCCTGCCGGAAATCGTCGGCGTCGAGTTGACCGGCAAGCTGGCGCCGAACCTCACCGCCACCGACCTGGTGCTGGCCCTGACCGAGTTCCTGCGCAAGCAGAAGGTGGTCGGCGCCTACCTGGAGTTCCACGGTGAAGGTGCGCGCGCCCTGACCCTGGGGGACCGCGCGACCATCTCCAACATGGCCCCGGAGTACGGCGCTACGGCGGCCATGTTCGCCATCGACCAGCAGACCATCGATTACCTGCGCCTGACCGGCCGTGAAGAACAGCAGGTCAAACGGGTGGAAACCTATGCCAAGGTCGCCGGCCTCTGGGCCGACAGCCTGGCCGGCGCGGTATACGAGCGTACCCTGAGCTTCGACTTGTCGAGCGTGGTACGCAACATGGCCGGCCCGTCCAACCCGCATGCCCGCGTGGCCACCAGCGAGCTGGCGGCCAAAGGCATTGCCGGCAGCTGGCAGCAAGTGCCAGGGCAGATGCCTGATGGTGCGGTGATCATTGCCGCCATCACCAGCTGTACCAACACCAGCAACCCGCGCAACGTGATCGCCGCAGGCCTGATTGCGCGCAACGCCAACAGGCTGGGCCTCACCCGCAAGCCGTGGGTCAAGTCATCGCTGGCCCCGGGCTCCAAGGCGGTGCAGCTGTACCTGGAAGAGGCTGGCCTGGAGAAAGAACTGGAGCAACTGGGCTTTGGCATCGTCGCCTTCGCCTGTACGACCTGCAACGGCATGTCTGGTGCCCTGGACCCGGTGATCCAGCAGGAAATCATCGACCGTGACCTGTACGCCACCGCCGTGCTGTCGGGCAACCGCAACTTCGACGGGCGTATCCACCCGTATGCCAAGCAAGCCTTCCTGGCCTCGCCACCCTTGGTGGTCGCCTATGCGATTGCGGGCACCATTCGCTTCGACATCGAAAAGGACGTGCTGGGCGTGGTCGATGGCCAGGAAATCCGCCTCAAGGACATCTGGCCCAGTGACGAAGAGATCGACGCCGTGGTGCGTGCGGCGGTCAAGCCGGAGCAATTCCGCAAGGTGTACATCCCGATGTTCGCCATCGAGGAAGACCGCGGGCCGAAAGTGGCACCGTTGTATGAGTGGCGGCCAATGAGCACCTATATTCGCCGGCCGCCTTACTGGGAAGGCGCCTTGGCCGGTGAGCGTACCCTGCGTGGCATGCGCCCACTGGCGGTGCTGCCGGACAACATCACCACCGACCACCTGTCGCCATCCAACGCGATCATGCTCGACAGTGCTGCGGGCGAGTACCTGGCGAAAATGGGCCTGCCAGAAGAAGACTTCAACTCTTACGCGACCCACCGCGGTGACCACCTGACCGCCCAGCGCGCGACCTTTGCCAACCCCAAGCTGTTCAACGAGATGGTGCGCAACGCAGACGGCAGCGTGAGGCAAGGCTCGCTGGCGCGGATCGAACCGGAAGGCCGGGTGACCCGCATGTGGGAGGCGATCGAGACTTACATGCAGCGCAAGCAGCCGCTGATTATCGTGGCCGGTGCCGACTACGGCCAGGGCTCATCGCGTGACTGGGCGGCCAAGGGTGTGCGCCTGGCCGGTGTCGAGGCCATTGTCGCAGAAGGTTTCGAGCGCATTCACCGCACCAACCTGGTAGGCATGGGCGTGCTGCCGCTGGAGTTCAAACCCGGCACCGACCGCAAGACCTTGGGGCTGGACGGTAGCGAAACCTATGACGTGCTGGGTGCGCGTACGCCGCGCGCTACGCTGACCCTGGTGATTACCCGGGCCAGCGGCGAGCGCATCGATGTGCCGGTGACCTGCCGCCTGGACACGGCCGAGGAAGTGTCGATCTACGAAGCGGGCGGGGTGCTGCAGCGCTTCGCCCAGGACTTCCTCGAAGCTACCGCCTAACCCCCAGAGCAGGGGCCGCGTTGCGGCCCATCGCCGGCGAGCCAGCTCCCACAGGAGTCGCGCAATCTCGATGGCAGCACGGTCCCTGTGGGAGCTGGCTTGCCGGCGATGGGCTGCAAAGCAATCCCGAGGGTCTCATGCCCATCAGACAGGACAGCAAAGCAATGGCTCACGTACCGCAAACAAGAATACCCGCCACCTACATCCGTGGTGGCACCAGCAAAGGCGTGTTCTTCCGCCTGCAAGACCTGCCCGAGCCGGCGCAGGTCCCAGGCCCTGCCCGCGACGCGCTATTGCTGCGGGTCATCGGCAGCCCCGACCCTTACGGCAAGCAGATCGACGGCATGGGCGGCGCGACCTCCAGCACCAGCAAGACCGTCATCCTGTCGCCCAGCATCAAGCCGGGCCATGATGTCGATTACCTGTTCGGCCAGGTCAGCATCGACAAGGCCTTTGTCGACTGGAGCGGCAACTGCGGCAACCTGTCTGCTGCGGTCGGGTCGTTCGCCATCAGTAGCGGCCTGGTCGACACCGCGCGCATTCCACGCAACGGCGTGGCCACCGTGCGTATCTGGCAGGCGAACATCGGCAAGACCATCATTGCCCATGTGCCGGTCACTGAAGGCATGGTGCAGGAAACCGGAGACTTCGAGCTGGATGGGGTAACGTTCCCGGCAGCGGAAGTGCAGTTGGAGTTCCTTGACCCGGCTGCGGACGAGGACGGTGCCGGCGGTGCCATGTTCCCGACCGGCAACTTGGTCGACGACCTTGAGGTGCCGGGTGTCGGCACCTTCAAGGCCACCTTGATCAATGCCGGCATCCCGACCATTTTCATCAATGCTGCCGATATCGGCTACACCGGCACGGAGTTGCAGGACGCCATCAACGGTGACCCGCAAGCGCTGCTGCGCTTCGAGGCCATCCGTGCCCATGGCGCCGTGCGTATGGGCCTGATCGACCATGTCGACCAGGCTGCCGGGCGTCAGCACACACCGAAAGTGGCCTTCGTCGCACCACCCAGCACCTACACGGCGTCCAGTGGCAAGGCGGTAATGGCAAGCGAGATCGACCTGTTGGTACGGGCCTTGTCGATGGGCAAACTGCACCATGCCATGATGGGCACCGCGGCGGTGGCGATCGGTACGGCGACGGCCATTCCCGGTACGCTGGTCAACCTGGCAGCGGGCGGAGGCGAGCGCAGCGCCGTGCGTTTCGGCCATCCCTCGGGCACGCTGCGGGTCGGCGCCGAAGCCCGCCAGGTAAACGGCGAGTGGACAGTGACCAAGGCAATCATGAGCCGCAGTGCTCGGGTGCTGATGGAGGGCTGGGTTCGCGTGCCTGGCGACAGCTTCTAACCCACGCCTGGCGCTCGGCCTCAAGCGGGGCCGCTGCGCGGCCCTATCGCTGGCCAGCTCCCACAGGGAGCGCGCCAGGGCTGACAGGTGTTTGCCACAAGATGTCACACGCGCTGAAGATGCAGTGGCGAGCACCTGACAACCCTGGTGCGCCACCCTGTGGGAGATTCTATGGTTTCTGGCAAGGGTAGCCGGAGCATCTTCAGCGCCTGTGAGATCGAGCGCCGCCCGCGCGGCGCAATCCCGAGCTGCGCTCGCTCCTACGTTTGTTTCGGGCCAGTAACGCCTGTGACAGGCGCGCGCGGCCGCCTGGTTTGTACGGCG
>NZ_CAMZMX010000037.1:0-57258 GCF_947311875.1 Pseudomonas sp. PARCl1 | reverse complement strand
CGAACAAGGCGGCCGCGCGCATCTGGCACAGGGGTTACTGGCCCGAAACAAACGTAGGAGCGAGCGCAGCTCGCGATGCGCCGCGCGGGCGGCGCTCGATCTCACAGGCACTGAAGATGCAGCGGCTACCCTTGCCAGGAACCATAGAATCTCCCACAGGTACAATGCTCGCTTTAGGATTTTGTGCAGCCCCTGAATCTGGTTTAGTCAGGCTTCTTGTCGACCCACTTCGGCGCCACCGGCGCGACAAAGCGGTCCATCGCGCCCAGCAGTTCATCCGGCTGCTGCCCCAGCAACAACATATCCCGGTGCTGCGGGCGCACGAAACCCTCCTCGACGATATGGTCGAGGAACCCGCCAAGCTTGTCGTAGAAGCCGTTCACATCCAGCAGCCCCAGCGGCTTGGCGTGGTAGCCCAGTTGCCCCCAGGTCCAAACCTCGAACAGCTCTTCCAGCGTACCCAGGCCACCCGGCAAGGCGATGAACGCGTCGCTCAACTCGGCCATGCGAGCCTTGCGCGCATGCATGCCATCGACCACTTCCAGCCGCGTCAGGCCTCTGTGGCCGACCTCGGCGTCCAGCAGGCTCTGCGGGATGATCCCTACCACGTCGCCACCTGCTGCCATCGCGGCGTCGGCTACCACACCCATCAAGCCAACTGCACCACCGCCATACACCAGCGTCCAGCCTCGGCGGGCAATCGCCTCACCCAGCGCGACCGCCGCCTCACGGTAGGCGGGGTTGCTGCCAATGCTGGCACCACAAAACACACAAACGGAACGTACAGGCATTACTCACCTCCAGTCATTCAGGGTGACAGGGTACGGTGGCTGACCGTCGCCTCCAAGGCCGTGTTCATTCCGGGCGAGAAAACTCGCAGATGGCGCCGGTAGCGCCGTGGGCGTAGGCGGCGAGCAGGCCGTTCAGAAACTGGGAGATGGGCATTTGGTATTGCTCCTAAATGAGAGGTTGTCCCATCGTCCAATAAAAGGGCATGATGTGCTCTTAGATTGGTTGTATACAATCCATTGAACAATTCAACTGACTGGCCACTTGACACCCCCTTGACCCATATCAGCAGGGTGCTGAACGGTTTCAGGCAGTCTCGCAATTGATAAAACCCTGCCAAGGAGATTCATGATGTTTGCGAAAGCTGTAGCGGTATCCCTGCTGACCCTCGCCAGCGCCTCTGTCTTCGCCGCCGAGTGCTCGGTAACTGTCGACTCCACCGACCAGATGTCCTTCAACACCAAGGAAATCACCGTCGACAAAAGCTGCAAGGAATTCACGGTCAAACTGACCCACTCCGGCAACCTGCCGAAGAACGTCATGGGCCATAACCTGGTGATCAGCAAGACTGCCGACATGCAGGGCATTGCGACCGAAGGCATGAGCCAGGGCCTGGAAAAGGACTACATCAAGGCTGACAACGCCGCGATCATTGCCCATACCAAAATGATCGGCGCGCCGGAAAAAGAAACCGAAGTGAAGTTCGACCCTTCCAAGCTGGAAGCCGGTGGTGACTACAGCTTCTTCTGCACCTTCCCGGGCCACATCTCGATGATGAAAGGCAAGGTTGTCGTCAAGTAATCAGCTGACGCCGAGCCCTGTAGGGGCGGGTAAACCCGCTCCTACAGGCATTGTTACAGCCTGATCAAGGGGCGAACGGCAATTCGCGCTTGTGCTGGGTCTTGCGGTAGGTGGCCACGATGATGTCGAACGCTGCCTGGTCGACCGGCTGCCCATGCAGGAACGCGTCGATCTGCTGGTAGGTCACCCCATGCGAGGCTTCGTCCGGTTTGCCCGGTGCCAGGTCTTCCAGGTCTGCAGTCGGCACCTTCTCCACCAGTGACTCCGGCGCGCCAAAACTGCGTGCAATGGCCCGCACCTGGTTTTTTACCAGGCCGCTCAGCGGCGCCAGGTCGCAGGCACCATCACCAAACTTGGTAAAGAAGCCCATCACCGCTTCGGCGGCGTGGTCGGTACCGATCACCAGCCCTGCGCGCGCGCCGGCGATGGTGTATTGGGCCACCATGCGCGTGCGTGCCTTGACGTTGCCTACCACGAAGTCCACCAGCGCCGGCGAGCCGCTTTTCAATTCCACCACTTCAGCCGCCAAGGCGCGCACTGCCGGGGCGATGTCCACGGTGTGCACTTCGTCGGCCCTGATCACGTCCAGGCAGGCCTGGGCGTCATGTTCATCATGCTGCACCTGGTACGGCAGGCGAACGGCGATGAAGGTATAAGCCTGGTCACCGGTTTCGGCGCGCAGTTCGTTGATGGCGCGCTGGGCGAGCAGGGCGGCGGTCAGCGAGTCGACCCCGCCGCTGATGCCCAGTACCAGGGTCTTGAGCCGGGCGTTGGCCAGGCAGTCCTTGATGAACGCCACGCGCCGGGCAACTTCTGCCTCTAGCGCGGCCGCGTCGGCGAACGGCGGCTGGACCTTCAGCGCCTGGGCAATTTCTTGCTGAACCGCTTGCATGGGTTACTCCTTGCTGGGGACTTTGAATACGTGACGCATGTAGGCAACGAAGTTGGCGTCGCGGCACTGGGTCTTGGCCGCTTCGTCGGAAATCTTGGCCACCGGTGCGCCGTTGCAGTCGGTCATTTTAAGCACGATGCTCATGGGGACCACACCCGGTATGTCGCAGGTCAGGTTGGTACCGATGCCAAAGCTGACGTTGATGCGCCCGCGCAGGGCCCGGAAGATTTCCAGCGAGCGGGTAAGGTTGAGGCTGTCGGAAAACACCAGGGTCTTGGTCATCGGGTCGATACCCAGTTTCTGGTAATGGGCGATCGCTTTCTCGGCCCAGGCTACCGGCTCGCCGGAGTCGTGGCGCAAGCCATCGAACAGCTTGGCGAAGTACAGGTCGAAATCGCCGAGGAAGGCATCCATGGTGATGCAGTCGGTCAGGGCGATACCGAGCAGGCCGCGGTACTCGCGCACCCAGCAGTCCAGCGCGGCGATCTGGCTGTCGATCAGCCGAGGGCCCAGCTGCTGGTGCGCCATGATCCACTCGTGGGCCATGGTGCCCAGCGGCTTGATATCCAGTTTCCATGCCAGGTCAACGTTGCTGGTGCCGACGAAACGGCCAGGGAAGTCGTCGCGCAGTACCCGGACCACTTCCTCCTGCACGCGGCTGGAAAAGCGCCGGCGGGTGCCAAAGTCGGCTACCTGCAGTTCCGCCAGTTCGTCGTCGCTGGCGTGGGCGCGCAGCCAGTCGAACTTGCGGTACAGCTGGTCGCGTGCCTCGGCCAGGCGCATATGCGGGTGCAGGTGGCGGTTGCGCACTTCGCTGATGATCGCCAGCAAAGGCACTTCGAACAGGATCACATGCAGCCAAGGGCCTTTGAGGCGCAGGAACAGCTGATCGTGCTCGATGCCGAGGTGCACATAGCGCAGGTTGAAGCGAAACAGCCGCAAAAACCGCAGGAAGTCGGGCTTGAGGAAACTGATGCGCTCCAGAAAACCCAGCTGGCCATCATCGAGCGTGAGGTCGTTGAGCACCTCCAGCTGGTGGCGGATTTCGCCTAGATACGGCCGCAAGTCCTCGCCGTTGCGGCAGCGGAATTCCCATTCGACGTCGGCGTCCGGGTAGTTGTGCAGCACACCCTGCATCATGGTGAGTTTGTAGAAATCGGTGTCGAGCAGGTTGTGCACGATGCGCTCGGCGAATGCGCTCTCGCTCATCAAAGGGGCTCCGGAGGCGGCGAATGGGGGACATTGTGCCAGCCTTTTCGGCCTTGTTGTGTCTGCGCTGGCCTGTTCGCGGGTGAACCCGCGCCTGCAGGGCCGCGTATCTGCCAAATCCGCGTGTTTTTCGGTGCACCCGCCAGCCTTGTAACGGTGCTGCCTGTAGCAGTCGCGCACCACGGGTGTGCAGTTCGGTGACGTCTGCTGTTACAGGCCGGTTGCACGTAAACACCCGGCAGGGTTGCAATGATGGCGCGCGGCGGTTGCGCCTTGTCTGTACGGGTGGTGGCGCCCGGCGCGTGGCAGACGGTTGCACGCTCAATAAAGAAAAGGCCGTCGGTCGCTTCTACGTGCCGATGGTGGTGTGATTTTCCGTAAGACAAAACTGATGGCACGGCCCTTGCTCTGAGCATTGGGCTGAGAAGTTGTAGTGCCAACCAAAAAAACTCTAGGAGCACCACCTCATGTCGCAGACGTTTTACAAGAAAGGTTTCCTGGCGCTTGCCGTAGCCACGGCACTGGGTGTTTCTTCGTATGTCCAGGCCGACGTCAAGATCGGCGTAGCGGGGCCGATGACCGGAGCCAACGCAGCGTTCGGCGAGCAGTACATGAAAGGTGCGCAAGCTGCGGCCGACAAGATCAACGCCGCGGGTGGCGTGAATGGCGAGAAAATCGTGCTGGTCAAAGGCGATGACGCCTGCGAACCGAAACAGGCCGTTGCCGTAGCCAACCGCCTGGTCGACCAGGACAAGGTGATCGGGGTGGTCGGCCACTTCTGTTCGTCCAATACCATCCCGGCCTCCGAGGTGTATGACGAGGCCGGCGTGATCGCCATCACGCCCGGTTCGACCAACCCACAGGTCACCGAGCGCGGCCTGAGGGCCATGTTCCGCATGTGTGGCCGTGACGACCAGCAGGGCGTGGTCGCCGGCGACTACATTGTCGACGTGCTCAAGGGCAAGAAAGTCGCGGTGCTGCACGACAAGGACACCTACGGCCAAGGCCTGGCTGATGCCACCAAGGCACAGCTGGAAAAACGTGGCGTCAAGCCTGTGTTGTACGAAGGCCTGACCCGTGGCGAGAAAGACTTCAGCGCCGTGGTTACCAAGATCCGTGCTGCCGGTGCCGATGTTGTCTACTTCGGCGGCCTGCACCCGGAAGCCGGCCCGCTGGTGCGCCAACTGCGCGAACAGGGCCTGAAGGACGTCAAGTTCATGTCGGATGATGGCATCGTCACCGACGAGCTGGTGTCTACCGCCGGCGGTGCGCAGTACGTCGATGGCGTGTACATGACCTTTGGCGCCGACCCGCGCCTGCTGCCAGACAGCAAGGCCGTGGTCGAGGAGTTCCGCAAGGCGGGCACCGAACCGGAAGGCTATACGCTGTACGCCTACGCCTCGCTGCAGGCGCTCGCCGCCGCCTTCAACGGCGCCAAGTCGAACAAGGGCGAAGACGCTGCCAAGTGGCTCAAGGCCAACCCGGTGCAGACCGTCATGGGCGAAAAGAAGTGGGACAGCAAGGGCGACCTGACCGTGTCCGACTACGTGGTCTACCAGTGGGACAAGGACGGCAAGTACCACCAGCTGGACAAACAAAAATAATAACGGCCACCCGCCCGGGTTGCGCATGCGCCCGGGCCTGAGCCCCTGCGGTACCTGTCCTTATTCGGAGACCTGCACGGTCGTGCACTGCTGGGGCCGCATTGTCCGTGGCCTTGCGTGGTCGGCATGCGTGCAGTCTCGCTCAGTGAGATTGCGTTATGGATGGTATTTTCCTGCAGCAACTGGTCAACGGCCTGACCCTCGGGTCGGTCTATGGCCTGATCGCCATCGGCTACACAATGGTCTATGGCATTATCGGCATGATCAACTTCGCGCACGGCGAGGTGTATATGATTTCCGCCTACCTGGCGGCGATCAGCCTGGCATTGCTGGCCTATTTTGGCGTCGAGTCGTTTCCCCTGCTGATGCTGGGCACGCTGTTGTTCACCATCGTCGTCACGGGGGTGTACGGCTTCACCATCGAGCGCATCGCCTACAAGCCGCTGCGTAACTCTACCCGCCTGGCACCGCTGATCAGCGCCATCGGCATTTCGCTGATCCTGCAGAACTACGCACAGATCAGCCAGGGCGCTCGCCAGCAAGGCGTGCCAACCCTGCTCGAAGGCGCCATGCGCATCGATGTCGGCACCGGCTTCGTGCAACTGACCTACACCAAGATCTTCATCCTGGTGGCGGCATTCCTGGGCATGGGCCTGCTGACCTATGTGATCAAGTACACCAAGCTCGGTCGCATGTGCCGCGCTACCCAGCAAGACCGCAAGATGGCCTCGATCCTGGGCATCAACACCGACCGGGTCATTTCCTACGTATTCGTCATTGGCGCAGTGATGGCCGCCCTGGCAGGCGTGCTGATCACCATGAACTACGGCACCTTCGACTTCTATGCCGGCTTCATCATCGGTATCAAGGCATTCACCGCTGCAGTGCTCGGTGGCATTGGCTCCTTGCCGGGCGCCATGCTCGGCGGAATCATCCTGGGGATCTCCGAATCGCTGTTCTCCGGCCTGATCAACTCCGACTACAAGGACGTGTTCAGCTTCTCGCTGCTGGTGATGATCCTTATCTTCCGCCCACAAGGCCTGCTGGGTCGCCCGCTCGTGGCTAAGGTGTGAACATGTCGATTGCCAAAATTGCTTCTGCCTCTGAAACCAAAGGTTTCGATATCAAACGCAGCCTGCTCGAAACCCTCGTCGCCGGCCTGCTGGCGCTGATCGTGTTCGGCCCGATCGTAGGCGTGGTGCTCGACGGTTATACCTTCAACGCCGAACCCCGCCGCGTGGCCTGGCTGGTAGGTGGCGTGATGCTCGGGCGTTTCCTGCTCAGCCTGTATGTGCAGACCGCTGCCGGCCGGCGCATGCTCGAAGGCTTCGACAGCGGTGGCTCGGGCGTGCATGTGCGGGCGCCGAACTATGTGTCGCGGCTGCGCTACATCATCCCGGCGCTGATCGTGATTGCCATCGTCTTCCCGATCTTCGCCAACAAGTACCTGCTGACCGTGGTCATCCTCGGCCTGATCTATGTGCTGCTGGGCCTGGGCCTGAACATCGTGGTCGGCCTGGCCGGCCTTCTCGACCTGGGGTACGTGGCCTTCTACGCCATTGGCGCCTACGGCCTCGCACTGGGTTACCAGTACCTTGGCCTGGGCTTCTGGAGTGTGTTACCGCTGGCAGCCATTGCGGCGGCCCTTGCCGGTTGCATCCTGGGCTTCCCGGTGCTGCGCATGCACGGTGACTACCTGGCAATCGTGACGCTGGGCTTTGGCGAGATCATTCGCCTGGTGCTGAACAACTGGCTGTCGTTCACCGGCGGCCCCAACGGCATGCCGGCGCCGTCGCCAACCTTCCTTGGCCTGGAGTTCGGCCGCCGGGCCAAGGACGGTGGGGTGCCCATCCATGAGTTCTTCGGCTTTGCCTACAACCCCAACCTCAAGTTTGTGTTCATTTATGCGGTGCTGTTCATGGTCGTGCTGGCCGTGCTCTACATCAAGCACCGCTTGACCCGCATGCCGGTCGGCCGGGCGTGGGAAGCGCTGCGCGAAGACGAGATCGCCTGCCGTTCGATGGGCCTGAACCACGTGCTGGTCAAGCTCTCGGCCTTCACCCTGGGTGCTTCCACCGCGGGTTTGGCCGGCGTGTTTTTTGCCACTTACCAAGGCTTCGTCAACCCCTCGTCGTTCACCTTCTTCGAGTCGGCCTTGATTCTCGCCATCGTCGTGCTGGGTGGCATGGGCTCCACCGTGGGCGTCGTCATTGCGGCATTCGTGCTGACCGTGGCGCCCGAGTTGCTGCGCAGCTTCTCCGAGTACCGGGTGCTGCTGTTCGGGGTACTGATGGTGTTGATGATGATCTGGCGACCGCGGGGGCTGATCCGCATCAGCCGTACCGGTGTGACCCCGCGTAAAGGAGTGGCGCCATGAGCGACGAAATCATTCTGTCGGTCGACAACCTGATGATGCAGTTTGGCGGCATCAAGGCGCTCAGCGACGTGAGCCTGAAGGTCAGGCGCAACCAGATCTTCGCCCTGATCGGCCCCAACGGCGCCGGCAAGACCACGGTGTTCAACTGCCTGACCGGCTTCTACAAGGCCAGTGGCGGGCGCATCGAACTGAATGTGCGCGGTAGCCACACCAATGTGATCCAGCTGCTGGGCGAGCGTTTCCAGGCGGCCGACTTCGTTTCGCCGGCACGCTTTGCCAGCCGCCTGTACTACAAGATGTTCGGCGGCACCCACCTGGTCAACCGCGCGGGCCTGGCGCGCACCTTCCAGAACATCCGCCTGTTCAAGGAAATGTCGGTGGTGGAGAACCTGCTGGTGGCCCAGCACATGTGGGTCAACCGCAACCTGCTGGCGGGGGTATTCAATACCAAGGCCTACCGCAAGGCCGAAAGCGATGCGCTGGACCACGCCTTCTACTGGCTGGAGGTGGTCGACCTGGTCGACTGCGCCAACCGCCTGGCCGGTGAGCTGTCGTATGGGCAGCAGCGCCGCCTGGAAATCGCCCGCGCCATGTGCACGCGACCAAAGATCATCTGCCTGGACGAACCGGCGGCGGGCTTGAACCCGCAGGAGACCGAGGCACTTAGCCAGATGATTCGCGTGCTGCGTGACGAGCACGATATCACCGTGGTGCTGATTGAACACGACATGGGCATGGTCATGAGCATTTCCGACCATATCGTGGTATTGGACCACGGCAACGTGATTGCCGAGGGTGCGCCACAGGACATCCGCAACAACCCGACGGTGATCGCTGCCTACCTGGGTGCAGACGAAGAGGAACTGGTATGAGTGCACCCATTCTCGAGCTGAAGGACCTGGACGTGTTCTATGGGCCGATCCAGGCGCTGAAAAAGGTATCGATGCACATCAACGAAGGTGAGACGGTCAGCCTTATCGGCGCCAACGGGGCCGGCAAGTCGACCCTGCTGATGTCGATCTTCGGGCAGCCGCGGGCGGCTTCCGGGCAGATCGTCTACCGTGGCACCGACATTACCCGCAAGTCATCGCACTACATTGCTTCCAACGGCATCGCCCAGTCGCCGGAAGGGCGCCGGGTATTCCCCGACATGAGCGTCGAGGAAAACCTGATGATGGGGACCATCCCCATTGGCGACAAGCATGCCGACGAAGACATGCAGCGCATGTACGAACTCTTCCCGCGCCTAAAAGAGCGGCGTAACCAGCGGGCCATGACCATGTCCGGTGGCGAGCAGCAGATGCTGGCGATTGCCCGGGCGCTGATGAGCCGGCCAAAATTGCTGTTGCTGGACGAGCCCTCGCTGGGGTTGGCACCCATCGTGGTCAAGCAGATCTTCTCGACCCTGCGGGAACTGGCGAAGACCGGCATGACCATTTTCCTGGTGGAGCAGAACGCCAACCACGCCCTGAAACTGTCGGACCGTGCCTACGTGATGGTCAACGGGCAAATTCGCATGACCGGGACTGGGCAAGAGTTGTTGGTCAACGAAGAAGTGCGCAGCGCTTACCTGGGTGGGCATTAGTTCCCCCTAGGGGCCGCGATCCATGCCCGGTCGCGGTCCCCTGTAGGAGCGGCCTTGTGTCGCGATGGGCTGCAACGCAGCCCCCTTCCCATGTGGACAACTCAACCTAACCGGGCCCTCAACCCGTTCACCCACAGCTACCCAACCCCGCTTCCCGCAAGCCAAATCTTTTCCACCGATAATGTGGAACCGCCTGTGGAAAACATGGTGGTATCCCCCTCCAACCCAACACCATCAAGCCCTACAGCGGCATGATCATTTTTTGATCAGTGCACCCCTGTGGATTGTTTTCCCAGGCAAATCACGTCATTCCAACCACTCCCAGCACTGCGCAAATTCTGTGGATAACTCTGTGTAAAAGCCTTGGACACCCCGCTACAGGCGGCATGCTTGAAAGCTTTCGCCACCACCGAAAAGAATGCCGCCGACCACGACGGGCTGAAAGGGTTCCGCCGGACAGCGAAGTTGCCCCCAATCCGTGGGGAAAGCCCTGTGGATAACATGCGCATAGCTGGCGCGGAGGCTTCTGCCACAAGGGTTTGCCGCACATGAACAAAAAATGACCAGCTGCCTTTTCGGCTTGCCGCCAGCGTTGGCCACGGGCATGCTGCAAAGCTGCCATGACCACCCACTGCGAGGAACAGAGCATGTCATCCACCGTATTCATCACTGGCGCCACGTCGGGTTTCGGCGAGGCCACAGCCCGCCGTTTCGCCGAAGCCGGCTGGAAGCTGGTGCTAACCGGTCGTCGCAAGGAGCGCCTGGACGCCTTGTGCGCCGAGCTTTCTGCCAAGACCGAAGTACATGGCCTGGTGCTCGATGTGCGTGACCGCAAAGCCATGGAGCAGGCCATTGCCAGCCTGCCAGCCGGCTTCGACAAGCTGCAGGGCCTGGTCAACAACGCCGGCCTGGCGCTGGGCGTGGATGCGGCGCAGAACTGCAGCCTGGACGACTGGGAAACCATGGTCGACACCAACATCAAGGGCTTGATGTACACCACCCGCCTGCTGCTGCCACGGTTGATTGCCCATGGCCGTGGGGCGTCGATCCTCAACGTCGGTTCGGTGGCCGGCAACTATCCGTACCCGGGCAGCAACGTGTATGGCGGCACCAAGGCCTTTGTCGGGCAGTTCTCGCTGAGCCTGCGCTGCGACCTGCGTGGCACAGGTGTGCGCGTGAGCAACATCGAGCCGGGCCTGTGCGAAAGTGAATTTTCGCTGGTACGGTTTGGTGGTGACCAGGCCAAGTATGACGCCACCTACGCCGGCGCCGAGCCTATCCAGCCGCAGGACATTGCCGAGACCATCTTCTGGATCCTCAACCAGCCCGCGCACATCAACATCAACAGCCTTGAGCTGATGCCGGTGAGCCAGGACTGGGCCGGGTTCTCGATCGACCGGTCGGTCAAGGGCTGAGCCAGGGCCGCTCGGCGGCCACAGCCGCGAAGGCTTCAGCTCAGGCGCTGCAAGCCTTCCAGGCAAGTTGCCAGGTGGTAGGGCGTAGTCGAAGGCATGTCATGCCGGCTGACGGCACCCTCGCCATCCCGGCATTCGTACCAGCCAGCCTCGCGCAGGAACCGCGCTTCCAGCACCTGCAACTGTTCAGGCAACCTGGCTTCACCGCCAGCGCGCAGCACCAGCGCACGCAGGTACTCCGCCTGTGCCCAGATGCGCTGGGTGGCGTCCAGCACCTGGCCGTCCACGCCCAGCATGGCGAGCACTGCGCCACCCTGCACCCCTTGTTGTTCGGCGTAGCTGAACGCCCGGTCGATCGAGGCATGCAGCGGCGTATCTCGCAGCAGCGGGGAGGTGTGCAAGAGGTAGAACCATTCGAACTGGTGGCCAGGCTCGTACCAGTTATCCACAGCCCCGCGCGGTTTCTCCAGCATCAGCCCATGGGCCGGTTCGACGAAATGCGCCTGGAGTGCTGCACACAGTTGCAGCAGTGACTGCCGGGTATGTTCGTCGTCGCGAACAGCCAGTACCTGCAGGAAGGCCTCGGCCAGGTGCATCTGTGGATTCTGCAGGGGCCCGCTGCCCAGGTCTGCCCAATCCTCGCCCAGGCTTGCTTCGTACAGGCCATCGTCCCTGGCGAACTGCTGGTCGATGATGTCGAGGCCGGCATTGAGTGTGGATTCCACCAGGCTTTCGCCGACCTTGCCCCAGTAATGCGCGCAGGCAAAGACGATGAAGGCGTGGGTATACAGGTCCTTGCGCCGGTCCAGCGGGTTGCCCTGGGCATCAATGCTGTAGAACCAGCCCCCGTGCTCCGCGTCGTGAAAGTGCTTCTGCAACGAGCGGAACAGCGCGGCTGCACGCTCGGCGGCGCCCGGTTGTTCGATGCGGCTGCTGAACAGGTACAGCTGGCGGGCGCAGGCCATGGCCCGGTAGCGCTGTACCGGTAACGGCCGGTGCTGGGCGTCGAGGGCTTCGTAGGGCAGTGCCATGTCGGCATTCCAGCCAGGGCCTTGCCACATTGGCACGATGCGCTCGGCGAAGTGCTGGTTGAAACGGGCCAGTGCGGGCAGGGTAGGGCGGGGGTCGGACATGTCGGCGCTCGTGGCTGTCGGGCAGGGCGCCATGGTAGCAGAAGTGGGGTTTTCGGTAGCCGGTGGTGCGCTTGCCCGGCTGGCCGGGCGGGGTTGAGCGAAAGGCGATCAGCCCGGGTTGCCTAACCCTTGCCAATGCCGCGCCCCGACGAAGATGAAGCGCAACTGCTGAGTGATCTTTTCCTGTGGCGACAGGGCCTGTGGATAACCCGCTTCTGGGCTGTCGATCAGCTCGGGCAGGGTGGCGAACACCGTTTTCACCACCAGGTCGGCCATCACCGTCAGCGCCGCGCTGTCCAGGTGCTGCCAGCGTTTCATGCGCGCAAGGTCGGTGGCCAGGTCGTCGCTTATGTTCTGACGCAGGCGGGCAATGGCCTGGCGCACCGGCTGTGACCCACCATACTGTTCCCGCGCCAGGAACAGAAACAGTGCGCGGTGGGCGGCGACTACATCGAGAAAGATGCGCACCGAGGCGTCGGTGATGCCGCCCAGCTCGAATTCGTTGTGGCGGACCAGGCGAATGGTCTGGCGGAAGGTGGTATCGATCTCGGCCACCAGGGCCAGGCCCAGGGCGTCCATATCCGGGAAATGCCGGTAGAAGCCGGTTGGCACGATGCCGGCTGTTTTCGCCACTTCGCGCAGGCTGATGCTGCCAAAGCCCCGGCCACTTTCCATGAGCTGGCAGGCGGCATCGAGCAGGGCCTGGCGAGTCTGTAGCTTCTGTTCGGCGCGCGGCAGCATGGTGCGGGCTTCTGTGACGGTGAGGCTGGGCACTCTAGTTAAAAAAACGAAGCCCGGTCAATGACCGGGCTGGGAGGGGAGCAAGCGGTGTGACACAGGTTGTTCTTTTCAGCCATGGCAATCAGCTCACGTGGCTGATTGCAACCAGGCGATCCGAACCACCTTCGGCCACGCGGCCGGACTGTTCGATGAGGCGATCCGAACCACCTTCGGCTACGCGGCCGGACTGTTCGATGAGGCGATCCGAACCACCTTCGGCCACGCGGCCAGATTGTTCGATCAGGCGATCCGAGCCACCTTCGGCCACGCGGCCGGACTGTTCGATGAGGCGGTCCGAACCACCTTCGGCCACGCGGCCGGATTGTTCGATCAGGCGGTCCGAGCCACCTTCGGCGACTGTTTTCAGCGGTTGGGCAATTTCGACAGCGCTCGAACGCGATTCCGCAGTGAGGTGTTGTTCTGCCGCTGGCAGGGCAAAGGCGTTGGCGGCCAGGATGGACAGGGTCAGGGTCAGCAGTTGGCGTTTCATGATTCGGTGCTCCTTTCGGGGGCTGGAAAGTGGGTACGAAGCCAATGCTACGCCGGGTAACGCCAGAGAGAAGTTCATACGGGTAATGGTAACAATCGACCATATTGATAGAGCTCGGCGAGCGCTCTGTTAAGCGCCTTGCAGGCTCGTTGATGGCAAAATGCCGAGGCTGTTGTGGGGTAACATGAGCGCGGCCGCGCCACGATTTGCTGAGCGAATGGCCAGGAAAAACTTCGCTAAGATGACGCTCCCGATAAAACCCCACGGGTTTTCATCAGTCCCAGATACTAAGTGCCCCGCCGCGCCTGTTTCGAGCCCCGCAAGGAGAATCACGCAATGACGCGTCCCGCCAGAATCCTCGTCTGGACCCTCGCCACCCTGCTCACGCTGCTGGCAATACTGGTAGTGGTGATCGCCACCTTCGACTGGAACCGCGTCAAGCCGTTGCTCAACGAGAAGGTGTCCGAGGCCTTGCATCGGCCGTTCGCAATCAACGGCAACCTCGCCGTGCATTGGCGTACCGAGCCAGAAGAAGGCGGTTGGCGTGCCTGGGTGCCATGGCCGCACTTCACCGCCGAAGACCTGACCCTGGGCAACCCGGAGTGGTTGCAGGAGCCGAAGATGGTGGGCCTGGAGCGCGTAGAGTTCCGCCTGGCGCCACTTGCGCTATTGGTGCAGAAGATCAGCATTCCGCGCATCAACCTGACCAAGCCCACGGCCAGCCTGACCCGGTTGGCAGATGGCCGGGCCAACTGGACATTCGATTTCGGGCCGAAGGACGAAAACGAGGCACCGTCCAAATGGCAGTTGGACATTGGTGCCATCGGCTTTGACCAAGGCAATGTCAGCTTCGACGACCAGACCTTGAAAACCCGCATGAAGGTGCAGGTTGACCCATTGGGCAAGCCAATCCCCTTCAGCGAAATCGTTGGCAAGGCCAGCGCTGAAAAAGCCGGCGGAGCGCAGGATTACGCCTTTGCTTTCAAGGCCCAGGGCCGCTACAAGGGGCAGCCGGTGTCTGGCACCGGCAAGATCGGTGGCCTGCTGGCGCTGCAGGACGCCACCCAGCCGTTCCCGTTGCAGGCCGACGTGCGCATTGCCGATACGCACGTGGTACTTGCCGGCACCCTGACCGACCCACGCAACCTGGGTGCCCTTGACCTGCGCCTGCGCCTGTCGGGCGCCAGCCTGGGCAACCTCTACCCCTTGACGGGGGTGACCTTGCCCGACACCCCGGCCTATTCCACGGACGGCCGGCTCAGCGCCAACCTGCATGCAGCCGAAGGTGCGCGTTTCAAGTACGAGGGTTTCAACGGCAAGATCGGCGACAGCGACATCCACGGCGACCTGGCCTTCGTCGCCAGCCAGCCACGGCCCAAGCTGACGGGCAAGCTGGTGTCCAACCAGCTGCTGTTCAAGGACCTGGCGCCGCTGATCGGCGCTGACTCCAATGCCGAGCAGAAGGCCCGTGGCGGGGCCAGCAAGCAACCGGCCGGCAAGGTGCTGCCGGTGGAAGAGTTCCGCACCGATCGCTGGGGCGCCATGGACGCCGACGTCACCTTTGCCGGCAAGCGCATCGTGCACAGTGCGCAACTGCCGTTCAACGACCTGGCGGCGCATGTGATTCTCGATGACGGGCTGCTACGCCTGGAGCCGCTGCGGTTTGGCGTGGCCGGTGGCAACCTGGCCTCCAACATTCGCCTGGATGGGCGCAGCGTGCCGCTGCAAGGGCGGGCACAGTTGACCGCCCGTGGCTTCAAGCTCAAGCAATTGTTCCCCGGTTTCGCGCCCATGCAGACCAGTTTTGGTGAGCTCAATGGCGATGCCGATATCAGTGGCCGTGGCAATTCCGTCGCTGCCCTGCTAGGCACGGCCAATGGCGACCTGCGCATGTTGGTCAACGATGGCGCCATCAGCCGCAGCCTGATGGAGATTGCGGGTTTGAACGTGGGCAACTATGTGGTCGGCAAGCTGTTTGGCGATGAGGACGTGCAGATCAACTGCGCGGCGGCCGATGTTGGCATCAAGGACGGCTTGGCCTCGACCCGGCTGTTCATCTTCGACACCGAGAACGCGATCATCTATATCAATGGCACGGCGAATTTTGCCAGTGAGCAGTTGGACCTGAAGATCACCCCTGAATCGAAAGGGCTGCGGCTGTTCTCGCTGCGTTCGCCGCTGTATGTACGCGGGCCATTTGCCAAACCCAATGCGGGTGTACAGGCGGTGCCCTTGGCGTTGCGCGGTGCGGGCATGGTGGCGTTGGGGGTTGTGGCAGGGCCTGCAGCCGGTTTGCTGGCGCTGATTGCACCCAGCAGTGGCGATGATCCGAACCAGTGCACACCGTTGTTGCAGCAGATGAAGGCAGGCAAGGCACCCGCTGCGGTGAAAGGGCGTAAATAGCAGCTAGCTGTGTTGCCGGCCATTGCCACCCGCGGGCGCTGTTTGAGGTGCGGGTTTACCCGCGAATGCGGTGGCGGAGGCGACGGTGAATGGCCAGGAGAGAGCCGCCGGTAGGCCCGGCCTCTTCGCGGGTGAACCCGCCCTTACAAGGGGCGCTAAGCACCTAATGCCAGTCAGTTAAGTAATTTGGGGCCGCTTTGCGACCCTTCGCGGGCACGCCCGCTCCTACAGGTAATCGCGCATGCCTTGAGTTCAGCGCCAAACCTGTGGGAGCGGGCGTGCCCGCGAAGGGCTGCAAAGCAGCCCCAGTAACGCTTAACTGACTGGCATTCCGCTAAGCGCCCCCTGGTCCTTACAAGCCTTGCAGCAAGTCGGACATGTCGTCTGCGTGCTCTTCTTCCTGCGCCAGGATGTCTTCGAAGATGCGGCGGGTGGTAGGGTCTTTGTCGCCGATGTACTGGATGATTTCGCGGTAGCTGTCGATTGCGATGCGCTCAGCGACCAGGTCTTCCAGCACCATCTCCTTCAGGGAGTTACCGGCCACATACTGAGCATGTGAGTTCTTGGTCAGGTTGTCGGGGTTGAAATCCGGCTCGCCGCCCAACTGCACGATGCGCTCAGCCAGCTTGTCAGCGTGCTCGGCTTCCTGGTTGGCATGCTCAAGGAATTCGCTCGCGGCAACGCTTGCCTTGATACCGCTGGCCATGAAGTAGTGGCGCTTGTAACGCAGCACACACACCAGCTCGGTGGCCAGGGACTCGTTCAGCAGGCGCAGGATCTGTTCGCGGTCGGCGTGGTAACCCTCGGTCACGGCGCCTTGCTCAACATGCTGGCGGGCACGTTCGCGCAGGGTTTTTACATCGGTCAGTTCTGTAGCACTCATATTCATCTCCGAAAGCATCAGGGTGGTCGTGGCATGCAGGGTGAGACTTACGCGCCGTGAACGGCCTCGCTGTCTTCTTCGCGTTGTTTACAGGTTTTGAAGCCCTTGGCATCAACATGGCCGGTGGCGTCGAAACGCACGTAATACGGTTGTTGCTTGCCATCGTGGTTAAGAATGTAGTCGTTGCAGGTGCCCCCGTGCGGCAGGTCGATCACATTCGATGGGCTACCGCCAATGGCGATGACCTTCTGCATGGTCATGCCGTGCTCCACCTGCTTGACCAGCGGTTCGTCACGGTAGGTGACGTAGTCGACCGGGTTTTCCGGGCGGCTGCCGCAGGCGGCCAGGGTGGCGCTTGCCAGAAGGATTGCCAGGGTCTGCTTGTACATGGTCCCGCTCCTTGCAAAGGGTCTGTGTGGTTTTGAACAACAGCGCGCGCTAGGAGTTCGATTGCGATGCCCACGAAAGCCGCTGTAGGGTTGGCCAAACCTCCACGCAAAGGGTCAGGGGCAATGCAGCAGGATTTGGCTACGCAATACCCCTTGGTACTGGTGCCAGGGATGCTCGGGTTCGTCCGGGCGGGGTTCTATCCCTACTGGTTCGGTATTGTCCCGGCCTTGCGCAAAGGGGGCGCGCGGGTGTTCCCGGTACAGGTTTCGCCGCTGCACAGCAGTGAGGTGCGCGGCGAGCAACTGCTGACCATCATCGAAGACATCTGCAGGCGCACAGGCGCCGCCAGGGTCAACCTCATCGGCCACAGCCAAGGCGCCCTGAGTGCGCGTTATGCAGCCGCCAGGCGGCCAGCCAGGGTGGCATCGGTCACCTCGGTGGCCGGGCCCAACCATGGCTCGGAGCTGGCCGACTACCTGCAACGCACAGCGCCGGGGAATTCGCCCCAGGGGCGTATGCTGAGGGCGGTGCTGCATGCCTTTGCCGTGGTGCTGGGGTGGCTGGAAACCGGTTGGCGGCGCGACCCGTTGCCGGTGGATGTGCATGCCTCGCATCAGTCGCTGACCAGCGCCGGGGTGGCACTGTTCAACCAGGCTTACCCACAGGGCTTGCCGGCCACCTGGGGCGGGGAAGGCGCCCATGAAGTCAACGGAGTACGCTATTACTCATGGTCCGGCACCTTGCAGCCCGGGCTGACCGACCGGGGGCGCAACCGCTTCGATGGCAGCAACCGTTTCTGCCGCCTGTTCGCCCGCAGCTTCGTCAGGGAAAAGGGCCAGTGCGACGGTATGGTGGGGCGCTTCAGCTCGCACTTGGGGCAGGTGATCGGTGACGATTACCCGCTCGACCACCTGGATATCGTCAACCAGCAGTTCGGCGCCGTAGGGCGGGGTGCCGAGCCGGTGCGGCTGTTCACCGAACACGCCGCGCGGCTCAAGGCGGCAGGCCTTTAACGGCGGATGTGGGGGGGCTGGGGGCTGAAATTCTTGGCTACACTCTCACCTCGACACCCGTGCATCGGGCACGGAGCCCAGGAGACCACTCCATGAAAGTGCTGCACATCCCGTTACTGGCCCTGGCGTTGATGTTCAGCGCCCAAGGCTTCGCTGCCAACACCGCGCAGCAGGAGAAAATGAAAACCTGCAATGCCGACGCCACCGCCAAGGCCCTCAAGGGTGATGAGCGCAAGGCCTTCATGAGCACCTGCCTGAAGAAGAGCGCCCCGCAAACCCAGCAGGAAAAGATGAAAACCTGTAACGCCGACGCCACCACCAAAGCCCTGAAGGGGGACGAGCGCAAAGCGTTCATGAGTGACTGCCTGAAGAAGAAGTGACCTACGCCTATGCCTGCGCCGTCAAGGCTGGCAGACTGCGGGCATTCCCGCTGTCTGCCTTCGAGGCTGTATGACCTTTACCCCGCGTCAGATTACCTTGGCCAGCCTGATCATCGTCATGGCCGGCCTGCTGCTAGCTTTGCCGCTGAAGTTATTGCCCAGCCTGCTGGCCGGCTTGCTGGTATTTGAACTGGTCAACATGCTGACCCCGCGCCTGCAACCCCTGCTGGCCGGGCAACGCGCGCGCTGGCTGGCGGTGGCGCTGCTGGGCACGCTGGTGGTGCTCAGCCTGAGCCTGCTGATTGCCGGCGCGTTCAGCTTCCTGCTGCACGAGGCGGAAAACCCCGGCGCCTCGTTGGACAAGTTCATGGCCCTGGTCGAACAGGCCCGCAGCCAGCTGCCGCCGTTCATCGAAGCCTACCTGCCCGCCAGTGCTGCCGAATTCAAGGTCGCCATCGGCGACTGGATCAAAAGCCACCTCAGCGACCTGCAACTGGTCGGCAAGGGCATGGCGCACATGTTCGTCACGCTGCTGATCGGCATGATCCTCGGCGCCATCATTGCCTTGCAGCGCATTCCCGATGTGTCCCGGCGCAAGCCGTTGGCGGCGGCATTGTTCGAGCGCCTGGCCTTGCTGGTACAGGCGTTTCGCAACATCGTCTTCGCCCAGATCAAGATTTCGCTGCTCAACACGGCCTTTACCGGCATTTTCCTGGCAGTGGTGATGCCGCTGTTCGGGGTGCACCTGCCGCTGACCAAGACGCTGATCGTACTGACCTTCCTGCTGGGGCTGCTGCCGGTGATCGGCAACCTGATGTCCAACACCCTGATCACCATCGTCGGCTTGTCGCTGTCGATCTGGGTGGCGGCGGCGGCGCTGGGCTACCTGATCGTCATCCACAAGGTCGAGTACTTCCTCAACGCCCGTATCGTGGGTGGGCAGATCAGCGCCAAGGCGTGGGAGCTGCTGCTGGCGATGTTGGTGTTCGAGGCGGCGTTCGGGCTCCCTGGGGTGGTGGCGGGGCCGATCTACTATGCCTACCTGAAAAGTGAGCTGAAGCGGGCCGAGCTGGTTTGAAGCGGCAAGCTACAAGCGGCAAGCTACAAGTTGCAAGTTGCAAGTTGCAAGTTGCAAGCTGAGCACCTATAGATGCACTAACACCTCTCAGCTTGTAGCTTGTAGCTTGTAGCTTGTAGCTTGTAGCTTGTAGCTTATCCGTACCGCTTGCGCGCTTCGATCGCCAGCCCACTACCAATACTGCCAAAGATATTGCCCTCCACATGCCGCGCATTGGGCAACATCGCCGACACGCTGTTGCGCAATGCCGGAATCCCGCTGGAACCACCGGTGAAGAACACCGTGTCGACCTGGCCTTCGCTCACCCCGGCCTTGGCCAGCAGCTCGCTCACGCTGCCGCGCACACGCTCCAGCAACCCCTCAATGGCCTCTTCGAACAGCACCCGGGTCAGTTCGGCAGACAGTTCAGGCTCGACCCGGTGCAGGTCGATGCGGCGGCTGTCGCGCTCGGTCAGTTCGATCTTGCTGGCTTCCACTTCCATCGCCAGCCAGTGCCCGGCACGCTGCTCGATCAGCTTGAACAGCCGGTCGATGCCGAAGCTGTCCTCGATGTCGTAGCGCATGCTGCCCAGCGCCAGCTGCGACTTCTGCGAGTACAGCGCGTTGATGGTGTGCCAGGTGGCCAGGTTGAGGTGGTAGCTGGTCGGCATCAGGGCGCCGCTTTTCATGCGGCTGCCGTAGCCGAACAGCGGCATCACGCCCTGCAGGCTCAGCTGCTTGTCGAAGTCGGTACCGCCGATGTGCACGCCGCCCGTGGCCAGGATGTCGCCCTGGCGCTCGGCCAGCAGGTGGCGCTCTGGCGACAGGCGGATCAAGGTGAAGTCCGAGGTACCCCCGCCAATGTCGACAATCAGTACCAGCTCTTCGCGGCTGATGGTCGACTCGTAGTCGAACGCGGCGGCAATCGGTTCGTACTGGAACGACACGTCCTTGAAGCCGAGCTTGCGTGCCACCTCGGCCAGGGTGTCCTCGGCCTCCTGGTCGGCGGCCGGGTCTTCGTCGACGAAGAATACCGGGCGCCCCAGCACGACCTGGTCGAACTCGCGGCCCGCGGCCGCCTCGGCACGCTTTTTCAGCTCGCCGATGAACATGCCCAGCAGGTCCTTGAACGGCAAGGCACTGCCCAGCACGCTGGTGTCGTGCTTGATCAGCTTGGAGCCCAGCAGGCTTTTCAGCGAGCGCATCAGGCGGCCTTCGTAGCCTTCCAGGTACTCGTGCAGTGCCAGGCGGCCATAGACCGGGCGCCGCTCTTCAATGTTGAAGAACACCACCGAGGGCAAGGTGATCTTGCCATCTTCCAGGGCGATCAGCGACTCGACCCCAGGGCGGTGCCAGCCAACCGTGGAGTTGGAGGTGCCAAAGTCGATGCCCAGGGCACGGGCCGGGGTTACGTCAGACATGGGAAAAGGCTTCCGGAGGCAAAACGGCCGCGCAGTTTATGCCAGTTGGCTACAGAATCAAGACCAGTCGTCTGCGATGGAGCAAAGCCAAGGCGGTCTTGAAAGGCTATGCTTGACCCCTATCTTCAGTAGCATCTTCAGTTGCAACACGCACTTTCACATTGGTGATCCACAGATGGACTTCAAAGACTATTACAAGATACTTGGCGTAGAGCCCACGGCGGACGAGAAGGCGATCAAGGCCGCGTACCGCAAGCTGGCACGCAAGTACCACCCCGATGTCAGCAAGGAACGCGACGCCGAGGAAAAATTCAAAGAGGCCAATGAGGCCTACGAGGTGCTGGGCGACGCGCAGAAACGCGCCGAGTTCGATGAGATCCGCAAGTATGGCGGCCAGCACGGCCGGCCATTCCAGGCGCCACCGGGCTGGGAAAACCGCGGTGGCGGTGGCGGCTTCGAGGGCGGCGATTTCTCCGACTTCTTCAGCTCGATATTCGGCAACCGTGGTGGCAACCCCTTCGGTGGTGGCCGGCAGCAGCAACGCAGTGCCGGCAGGCGGGGGCAGGACGTGGAACTTGAATTGGCCGTATTCCTTGAAGAAACCCTGAGCAAGGAGTCCAAGCAGATCAGCTTCCAGGTGCCGCAAACCAATGCCATGGGCCAGCGCACCGGTTTCACCACCAAAACCCTGAACGTGAAGATTCCGGCCGGGGTCACCGATGGCGAGCGTATCCGCCTCAAGGGCCAGGGCGCGCCGGGCAGTGGCGGCGGGGCCAATGGCGACCTGTTCCTGACCATTCGCATGGCACCGCACCCACTGTTCGATGTTGAAGGCCATGACCTGATCATCACCGTGCCGCTGGCGCCATGGGAGGCTGCGCTGGGCACCAAGGTTGCGGTACCCACCCTGGACGGCAAAATCAACCTCACCATCCGCCCGGACAGCCAGAGCGGCCAGCGCCTGCGTGTACCGGGCAAAGGCCTGGCGAGCAAGAACGGTGAGCGCGGTAACCTGTATGCACAGCTGAAGGTGGTGATGCCGCCGGCATCCGACGAGTCTGCCCGCGAACTGTGGGCAAAGCTCGCCGAGAAAGCGGCGTTCAACCCGAGGACACAATGGAGTAAGTGATCATGAGCAGCACCCTGATCGTTCAACTGGACATGCGTACCCTGTGTCAGGAAGCCGATGTCACGGCGGACTGCGTGATCGAAATCGTCGAACACGGCATTGTCGAGCCTTCTGGCCGAACGCCAGAGGACTGGCTGTTTGACGATCAGGCGCCGTTGTTGGCCAAGCGCGCGGCCAAGCTGCACCGGGAACTGGAGCTGGAGTGGGAAGGGGTGGCGCTGGCGCTGGAGCTGTTGCAGGAAGTGCAGCAGCTGCGCAGCGAGAACAGCATGTTGAAGCAGCGGCTGGGCAGGTTTACCCAGATGTAGGCTTGCGCGCCGGCCTTTGTGGGAGTGGCCTTGTGTCGCGAAAGGGCCCTCCCACAAGCGGCCGCATTTCAGCCTGGTTCAGCTCCCGGGTTCAGTACCCGCTGCATGAAGGTCAAATCCAGCCAGCGGCCGAACTTCACGCCAACCTGGGGCATCTGCCCGGTCACCACGAAACCCAGCCGCTCGTGCAGGCGGACCGACGCCGCATTGCCACTTTCGATGGCCGCGACCATCACATGCTTGCCGCAGCCTTGTGCACGCTCGATCAGCGCCGCCATCAACACCGCCCCCAGCCCCTTGCCCCGCTGGTCGCCGCGGATGTACACCGAGTGCTCCACGGTCAGGCGGAAACCCTCGAACGGCCGCCAGTCGCCAAATGAGGCATAGCCCAGCACGCCCGTGTCATCCACAGCCACCAGGATCGGATAGCCCTGCTGCGCACGTGCTTCGAACCAGGCCTGGCGGTTGGCCAGGTCTACCGGGGTTTCGTTCCAGATCGCCGTGGTAGTGCGCACGGCGTCGTTGTAGATATCGAGGATGCCCGGCACGTCGGCGGGCAGGGCATCGCGCAGCTGGTAACTCATGACAGGGTCTCGCAAGTACGGTGCTTGCAGGTTAAATGGTTACCAGGCCGCGCACACCCTCGGCTTGCATGTTTTCGCCGCGCCCGCGCTGCACGATCTCGCCACGGGCCATGACCAGGTACTGGTCGGCCAGCTCTTCGGCAAAATCGTAGAACTGCTCCACCAGCAGGATCGCCATGTCCCCCCGTGCGGCAAGGCGCCGGATGACGGCGCCGATTTCCTTGATAACCGACGGCTGGATGCCTTCGGTCGGTTCGTCGAGGATCAGCAGGCGCGGCCGGCTGGCCAGGGCGCGGCCGATGGCCAGCTGTTGCTGCTGCCCGCCAGACAGGTCGCCGCCCCGGCGCTGCTTCATTTGCTCAAGCACCGGGAACAGCTCGTAGATGAAGGCTGGCACTTCGCGGGCCTCCCGCGCGGGGAAACGCGACAGGCCCATCAGCAGGTTCTCCTCGACGGTCAGGCGCGGGAAAATCTCACGGCCCTGGGGCACGTAGGCGATGCCGGCGTGTACGCGTTGCTGGGGTTTGAGCGCGGTAATCGGCTTGCCTTCCCATTCGATGCTGCCATCCCGGGCGGGCACCAGCCCCATCAGGCAGCGCAGCAGGGTAGTCTTGCCGACCCCGTTGCGGCCCAGCAGGCAGGTCACTTCGCCGACTTTGGCTTCGAAGGAGAGGCCGCGCAGAATGTGGCTGCCGCCGTAGTATTGGTGCAGGGCGTCGATCTTGAGCATGTTGGTGTTCCTGAAAGTGTTGCTGTGCCTGTGCCGGCCTATTCGCGGGTGAACCCGCTCCTACAGGGACCGCACAGATTTCAAGACTTGTGCATTACCTGTGGGAGCGGGTTTACCCGCGAATAGGCCGGCACAGGTATCCCTGTCTAGCGGCCCAGGTACACCTCGACCACCCGCTCATCCGCCTGCACCTGCTCCAGCGACCCTTCTGCCAGCACACTGCCCTGGTGCAGCACGGTCACGTGGTCGGCGATGCTGCCGACGAACCCCATGTCGTGCTCGACCACCATCAGCGAATGCTTGCCGGCCAAGCCCTTGAACAGCTCGGCGGTGAACTCGGTCTCGGCATCGGTCATGCCCGCCACGGGTTCATCCAGCAACAGCAACTGCGGCTCTTGTACCAGCAGCATGCCGATTTCGAGGAACTGCTTCTGCCCGTGCGACAGCAGGCCCGCCTGGCGCTGGGCCAGCGGCAGCAGGCGCAAGGTGGTCAGTACCTCTTCGATGCGCTGGCGCTGCTCGCCGCTCAGGCGCGCAGCCAGGCTGGCCCATACCGATTTGTCGGTCTTCAGCGCCAGCTCCAGGTTCTCGTACACCGTCAGCGCCTCGAACACCGTGGGTTTCTGGAACTTGCGGCCAATCCCGGCTTGGGCGATCTGGTACTCGCCCAGGCGGGTCAGGTCGAGGGTGTCGCCAAAGTAGGCCGTGCCGCTGTCTGGGCGGGTCTTGCCGGTGATCACGTCCATCAGGGTAGTCTTGCCGGCGCCATTGGGGCCGATGATGCAGCGCAACTCACCCACCCCGATGTACAGGTTGAGCGCGTTCAGCGCCTTGAAACCGTCAAAGCTGACACTGATGTCTTCCAGGCTCAGCACCGTGCCGTGGCGGGTATCCAGGCCCGCCTTGCGGGTGTGGCCCAGGCCAATGGCGTCGCGGCCGGCGCCGAGCGGGTCGAATACCGGTTCAAGCATGAATTCGGGATGCACCGGGGGCACGCCTCTCATGGCTGGCTCCTTTTTTTCAACAGGCCGACCACGCCCTTGGGCAGGTACAGGGTGACGAGAATGAACAGCGCACCGAGGAAAAACAGCCAGAACTCCGGGAAGGCCACGGTGAACCAGCTTTTCATGCCGTTGACCAGGCCGGCGCCGAGCAACGGCCCGATCAGCGTGCCACGGCCACCAAGGGCTACCCACACGGCGGCTTCGATGGAGTTGGTCGGTGACATCTCGCTGGGGTTGATGATGCCCACCTGGGGCACGTACAGCGCCCCGGCCAGGCCGCACAGCACGGCGCTGAGCACCCATACCAGCAGCTTGAAACCGCGCGGGTCGTAGCCGCAGAACATCAGCCGGTTCTCGGCGTCGCGCACTGCGGTCAGCAGGCGGCCAAACTTGCTGCGGGTCAGCCGCCAGCACAGGTACAGGCTGGCCAGCAGCAGGCCGACCGTCAGCAGGAACAACACGGCGCGGGTACCTTGCGCGGTGATGTCGAAGCCCAGAATGGTGCGGAAGTTGGTGAAGCCGTTGTTGCCGCCGAAGCCGGTTTCGTTGCGGAAGAACAACAGCATGCCGGCGAAGGTCAGGGCCTGGGTCATGATCGAGAAGTACACACCCTTGATCCGCGAGCGGAAGGCGAACCAACCGAACACCAGCGCCAGCAGCCCGGGGGCCAGCACCACCAGGCACAGGGCCCAGGCAAAATGCTGGGTTCCGGCCCAGTACCATGGCAGCTCGGTCCACGACAGAAAAGCCATGAACCCGGGCAGGCCGTCCCCGGCCGCCTGGCGCATCAGGTACATGCCCATGGCATACCCGCCCAGGGCGAAGAACAGGCCGTGGCCCAGTGACAGCAGGCCGGCGTAGCCCCAGACCAGGTCCAGGGCCAGGGCGACGATGGCGTAGCAGAGAATCTTGCCGACCAAGGTCAGGGTATAGGCCGACACTTGCAAGGCGTGATCCGCCGGGAGCAGCGACAACAGCGGCAGGGCGACCAGCAGCAGGGTGACGACGGCGCCGATGGCCAGCGACAGGCGCGGCCCGGCCTTTTGCGTAGCGGTGACTAGCAGTGGCTGGTTCATCAGTCGATTACCCGTCCCTTGAGGGCGAACAGGCCTTGCGGGCGCTTCTGGATGAACAGAATGATCAACGCAAGGATGAGGATCTTGCCGAGTACGGCGCCGATCTGGGGTTCCAGCAGCTTGTTGGCAATGCCAAGGCCGAACGCCGCCCACAGGCTACCGGCCAGTTGCCCGACCCCGCCGAGCACCACCACCAGGAACGAGTCGATGATGTAGCTCTGGCCCAGGTCCGGGCCGACGTTGCCCACCTGGCTCAGGGCTACGCCGCCCAGCCCGGCAATGCCCGAGCCAAGGCCGAAGGCCAGCATGTCGACGCGCCCGGTAGACACACCGCAGCATGCCGCCATGTTGCGGTTCTGGGTCACCGCCCGCACGTTCAGGCCCAGCCGCGTGCGGTTGAGCAGCAGCCAGGTCAGCAGCACCACCGCCAGGGCGAAGCCGATGATCACCAGGCGGTTGTAGGGCAGCACCAGGTTGGGCAGCAGCTGGATGCCGCCCGACAACCATGCCGGGTTGCTGACTTCGACGTTCTGCGCGCCGAACAGCAGGCGGATGGCCTGGATCAGGATCAGGCTGATCCCCCAGGTGGCCAGCAGGGTTTCCAGTGGGCGGCCATATAGATGGCGGATGACCGTGCGCTCCAGCGCCATGCCGACCCCGGCGCTGATGGCGAAGGCCACCGGCAGGGCGATCAGCGGATAGAACTCGATGGCACCCGGGGCATAACGCTGCACCAGCACCTGGACCATATAGGTGCTGTAGGCGCCGAGCATCAGCATCTCGCCATGGGCCATGTTGATCACGCCCAGCAGGCCGAAGGTGATCGCCAGGCCGAGCGCCGCCAGCAGCAGGATCGACCCCAGCGACAGGCCACTGAACGCCTGGCCGAGCAGCTCGCCGAACAGCAGCTTGCGCTGCACCTGGGCCAGGCTGGTTTCGGCAGCGGTGCGCACGCCCGGGTCGCTTTCCGCGTTGGGTTGCAGCAGCGCTTCAAGGCGGGTGCGGGCCAGCGGGTCGCCGGTCTCCCCCAGCAGGCGTACGGCGGCCAGGCGTACGGTGGGGTCGCTGGCGCCCAGTTGCAAATTGGCCAGGGCCAGGCCCAGGGCTGCGTGTACGGCAGCGTCCGGCTCGCTGGCGAAGCGCCGGTCGAGGAACGCCATTTGCGCCGGTTGTGCGCTTTTTTGCAGTTGCTGGGCGGCAGCCAGGCGGGTGTCGCTGTCGTCGCTGAGCAACTGGTGGCTGGCCAGGGCATTGTCGATCAAGCCGCGCAGGCGGTTGTTCAGGCGCAGCTTGCGGGTGTCGTCGGCGGCGATGCGGCCCTGGCGCAGGTTTTCCAACAGCGGTAGGCGTGCAGCATCGGGTTGCGCTGCCCAGTTTCCGAGCATTTGGGCCTGCTCCGCGGGCTTGGCGGTGAGGAAGAATTCGCCCTCGCTGGCGTGGGTTGCCAAGGGCATTAGCAGCAGAAGTGTGAGCAGGAGTCTGAGCATGCGGGCAATCCTGGAAATCGGTGTTGGATTCTTCGCGCGTAAACCCGCTTCTACAGGGATTTCACCGGTCCAGAGGGCAGTGGGGATCCTGTGGGAGCGGGCAAGCCCGCGAATGGGCTGCAAAGCAGCCCCCTGCACTCAGTTACCTTTCACGGCGTAATCTGGCCGCTTGTCATTGCCCGGAATGAACGGGCTCCATGGCTGCGCCCGCAGCGGCTGCTCGGTTTCCCAGACCACGCTGAACTGCCCGTCATCCTGGATCTCGCCGATCATCACCGGCTTGTGCAGGTGGTGGTTGGTCTTGTCCATGGTCAGGGTGAAGCCTGACGGTGCCTTGAAGGTCTGGCCGGCCAGGGCCTCGCGGACCTTGTCCACGTCGGTGGACTTGGCTTTCTCGACCGCCTGGGCCCACATGTGGATGCCCACGTAGGTGGCCTCCATCGGGTCGTTGGTTACCGCCTTGTCGGCACCGGGCAGGCCTTTGGCCTTGGCGTAGGCTTTCCAGTCGGCGACGAACTTCTGGTTGACCGGGTTATCCACCGACTCGAAGTAGTTCCACGCCGCCAGGTGGCCCACCAGCGGCTTGGTATCGATACCGCGCAGCTCTTCTTCGCCCACCGAGAACGCCACCACCGGCACGTCGGTGGCTTTCAGGCCCTGGTTGGCCAGTTCTTTGTAGAACGGCACGTTGGAGTCGCCGTTGACCGTGGAGATGACCGCCGTCTTGCCGCCTGCGGAGAACTTCTTGATGTTGGCGACGATGGTCTGGTAGTCGGCGTGGCCGAACGGCGTGTACACCTCTTCGATGTCCTTGTCGGCCACGCCCTTGCTGTGCAGGAAGGCCCGCAGGATCTTGTTGGTGGTGCGAGGGTAGACGTAGTCGGTGCCCAGCAGGAAGAGGCGCTTGGCGCTGCCGCCGTCTTCGCTCATCAGGTATTGCACCGCGGGGATGGCTTGCTGGTTGGGGGCGGCGCCGGTGTAGAACACGTTTGGCGACATCTCTTCACCCTCGTACTGCACGGGGTAGAACAGCAGGCCGTTGAGTTCCTCGAACACGGGCAGCACCGACTTGCGCGACACCGAGGTCCAGCAGCCGAACACCACCGCGACCTTGTCCTGGGTCAGCAGCTGGCGGCTCTTCTCGGCGAACAGCGGCCAGTTGGAGGCCGGGTCGACCACCACCGGTTCGAGCATCTTGCCGTTGACCCCGCCTTTGGCGTTGATTTGCTCGATGGTCATCAGCGCCATGTCCTTGAGCGACGTCTCGGAAATGGCCATGGTCCCCGACAGCGAATGCAGGATGCCGACCTTGATGGTCTCGGCGGCCTGGATACTCCAGCTCAGGCCCATTGCCGCAATCGATGCGCTGAGGGTAAAGGCCTTGATCAGACTGCGACGCTTCATGTGCTCTCTCCGCTGGTTTTTATGTGTTGGGCAAGCGGGAGGAGCTTTGCAAGGGGTGTGCCTAACGGCGAAACGGGCGGGATAGAGCAGTGGTGCGAGGTGTTGGGGCGTTGGCGCGGGCCAGCATGGTGCTTGTGGGGTTTGCGTGCACAGGATTGGGGCTGCAACGCAGCCCCCAAGGTCATTAACCGTTGCGCACTGTGGAACGCGGCTGACGGCGGCTGCGCACGCCCTGGTAAGTGGATGCCAGCAACAGGAACCAGATCGGCGTTACCACCAGCGCCGAGCGGGTGTCGGCCTCCAGGCTCAGCAACACCAGGATGAAGGCAAAGAACACCAGGCACACGTAGCACATGAAGCGCCCGCCCGGCATCTTGTACTTCGACGCCTGGTGCAGCGCCGCCCGTTGCTTGCGGTACTTCAGGTACGACAGCAGGATCAGCGTCCAGATGAACATGAACAGCACCGCCGACACCGTGGTCACCAGGGTGAATGCCTCGACCACGTTCGGCACCAGGTAAATCAGCACCGCCCCCAGCAGCAGGCAGGTGCAGGAGAAGTACAGGCCGTTGGCAGGTACCGAGCGGCTGGACAGTTTCTCGAACGCCCTGGGCGCATCACCTTCCTGCGACAGGCCGTACAGCATGCGGCTGGTGGAGAACACGCCGCTGTTGGCCGACGAGGCGGCCGACGTCAGCACCACGAAATTGATGATGCTCGCCGCGGCCGGCAGGCCGGCCAGCACGAACAGCTCGACGAACGGGCTCTTGCCCGGTACCACGTCGCGCCACGGGGTCACCGCCATGATCGCGATCAGTGCCAGCACATAGAACACGATGATGCGTACCGGGATCGAGTTGATCGCCCGCGGCAGGGTGCGCTCGGGGTTTTTCGCTTCGGCAGCGGTGGTGCCGACCAGCTCGATGCCGACGAAGGCGAACACGGCGATCTGGAAGCCGGCGAAGAAGCCCATCACCCCGTTGGGGAACATGCCGCCGTCATTCCACAGGTTGGCCAGCTGCGCCGTGCGCCCGCTGGGCGAGGTGAAGCCGGTGATGACCATGTACAGGCCGGTGGCGACCAGGCCGAGGATGGCGACGATCTTGACCAGGGCGAACCAGAACTCCAGCTCACCGAACATTTTCACCGTTACCAGGTTCAGCGACAGCAACAGCGCCACGCAAGTCAGCGCGGGTATCCACTGCGGCAGGTCGGGGAACCAGAACTGTGTATAGGCGGCGATGGCGACCACATCGGCGATGCCGGTGACCACCCAGCAGAACCAGTAGGTCCACCCGGTGAAGTAGCCAGCCCAGGGCCCGAGCAGGTCGGCGGAAAAATCGATGAAAGACTTGTAGTTGAGGTTCGACAGCAGCAGCTCGCCCATGGCGCGCATGACGAAGAACAGCATGAAGCCGATGATCATGTAGACGAAGATGATCGATGGGCCGGCCAGGCTGATGGTCTTGCCCGAGCCCATGAACAGGCCGGTGCCGATCGCGCCGCCGATGGCGATGAGCTGGATATGGCGGTTGGTCAGGTTGCGCTGCAGATGCGGTTCATCTGGCGCTGTGGGTGAGGTTTGCGTCATAGGCAGCATTCCCTTGTAAAGGTCAGTCTTCTTGTCAGAGGTAGCCGGCTAGGCTAACACGGGCGTCCCAATTCGGCGCGTGACAGATCGACTCTGCATTTGGGTAGCAGTGTGATGCCTGTGCCGCCCTCTCTACAAAGCCAACGCAGTTCGTTGTAGGAGCAACGGTCTTTCCCAAAATTTGACAAGCCTGCGCGATTCATTGTGGGAGCGGGCAAGCCCGCGAAGCAGGCGACGCGGTGTCTGGCACCGGCTGCGCCGGTGTTCGCGGGCACGTCCGCTCCCACAAGTGGAGCGGTGAATGGCAGCTTCTGCTCCTACTCGTGCTCTAGGCACCTACGGCATTCAGCTTGTCATTCACCGCTCACGCACAATTAGGCGCTGGCCAACACCCGGCGGCGCCTCACCACCAGGCTGTCCACCGCCCACATCACTACCATCGACACCCCCACCAGCGGGAACATCACCCCCAGCACCAGCATCACCGCCACCGCTGCCTTCCAGCGCGGCAGGTCATGGCGCAGCGGCGGTACGCCCAGGCCGCCCTCGGGCCGGCGTTTCCACCACATCACCAGCCCGCTCACCGAGCCCAGCAGGATCATCAGGCACACCAGCAGGATGATGACCTGGTTGACCACGCCAAACATCCTGCCTTCATGCAGCATCACCCCCAGTTCGGTGGCGCGGGCGACCGGGCTGTAGTCCTGCCAGCGCACGTCGGCCAACACCTTGCCGGTGTACTGGTCGACATGCAGGGTGGCGTCATTGCGCGGGTCATCGGCGAACACGGCGACGGTGAACACCCCATCGGCGGTGGTGGGCAGGGTAATGCTGTAGCCCGGCTCGACCTGCCGCGCGGTGGCGATGTCTTCGACCTGCTGCAGGCTTACCTGCGGCGCTGCCGGTTTGGCCGACATCATGTGGTGCCCGGCGTGTTCGGCATGCGCGCCAGACTGCGGCATGGGCGTATTTTCCATGGCCCACGGCACGGTCTGGCGGTGCGCGTCGTTCAGTTCGCCTGCCTGCTGGTCCGACTTGGGCACGTTGGTCCACATGGCCGCCGGGAAGCGGTTCCACAGCTCGGCGTACTGCTTGCCCCACAGGCCGGTCCAGGTCATGCCGCTGAGCAGCATCAACAGCAGCAAGGCCGAACCCCAGAACCCGGTTACCGCATGCAGGTCGCGCCACAGCAGGCGGCCACGTGCCGACAGCCGGGGCCACACTACCCCTGCGCCGGTGCGCCCGCGCGGCCACCACAGGTACAGGCCCGAGACCACCAGCACGATGCCCCAGCCGGCAGCCAGTTCCACCAGACGGTCACCGACGGTGCCGACCATCAGTTCGCCATGCAGGGCACGGGCGATGGCCTGCAGGTTCAGCTTGCCGTCCTGTTCGCCGAGGACCTTGCCGCTGTAAGGGTCAACGAAGACGTTCAATTCCCGCCCGCCGTCATGCACCACGAACTGCGCGCTGCGCTCGGCATTCAACGGTGGCAGGTATTGGCCCACGTGGCCCTTGGGGTAGGCCTGGTGCACCTCGGCCAGCAGCGTATCGGCGGCCTGGCGATGATGGCCGGCTTCGACCACCATCAGATCGCGGTACAGCACTGGGTCGAGTTGCGGCTTGAACAGGTAGATGATCCCGGTGATGGCCAGCAGGATCATGAAGGGGGCCACGAACAGCCCCGCATAAAAGTGCCAACGCCAGGCCAGGTTATAGAAACTGATGCGTGTTCCTCTCATGGGAACCTCCTTTTGACCCGCAGATGGGCGCAACCGAAGCTGCGCCCGTGGTTAGTGTCAGAAGCTGAAATCGACCTTGGTCCAGAAGGTCCTGCCTGGCTCGTTGACCGGCTGTGGGTCGCTTGCCGGGTAGCCGAACCCGGCGTTGCCGGCCAGGTTCAGGTGCTCGGCGTATGCCTTGCCGAACAGGTTGTCGACCCCGGCGCTGAGCTTGAGGTTGGTGTTGACCTTGTAGGCGCCGTTGAGCGAGAACACGCCGAAGCCGGCGCTTTTTTCGTAGTCCTTGCCGACCACGTTGCCCTGGTTCTCGGCGATGCGGTTCTGCGCCGCCACCAGCCGCCACAGCGCACCGACGCTCCACACATCACGGCTGTAGGTCAGGCCCAGGCGGCTTTCCAGCGGGGGCATCTGTGGCAGCGCCTTGCCGTCACTGCTGTTCTTGCCCCACGCGTACGCCAGGCTGGCATCGGCCTTCCAGTGCTCGGTCAGCTGGTAGGCCGCGCCCAGTTCGCCACCCATGATACGCGCATCGACATTCTGGGCCTGCGAGGTGCTCATGCCCATCATGCCGGGGCGGTAGTCGAACAGGATGTAGTCACGGATCTGCCCAACATAACCCGAGGCCCAGGCTTCCAGGCGTTCGCTACGGTACTGGATGCCGAAGTCCAGCTGGGTGGTCTTCTCGGGCTTGATGCCGTCGAAAGCGTTGGCCGCACCGGGTGGTGCCAGCTTGGGCGAAAACAGCTCCCAGTAGTCGGGGAAGCGCTGGGCATGGCCCAGGCCAATGTAGGTGGTGGCTGGCAGGCCTGCCAGGTCATGTTCGTAGCGCACGAAGCCGCTGGGCAGGGTGGCCGCGCGGGTGTCGCCCTGGGTGGCGCTGCCTTGGCGGAAGTCGCGGGCCGAGGCGCGGTCCAGGCGGGCACCGCTGACCAGGCGGTCCTCACCCGTGGCGTACCAGGTCAGTTCGCTGAAGGCACCGTAGTTGTGGAAGTCGGCGTCCTTGGTCCAGGCCTGGCCCTTGTGCGCGTCCACGCCCATCCCGCCACGCTGGCGGTGCTCGTTGGTTTGCGCGTCGAGGCCGCTGATCAGTTGCACGTCGGCCCAGCGCCAGGTGGCCTTGATGCGTGCGCCCAGGGTTCGGCGGTCTACGTTGCTGACCATGGGCATGCCCATCATGCCGCTGCCCGAGGGCGTGCGCAGGCTGTAGTTGTCCATCACGTGGTCGGCGTAGTTGTAGTAGACCTGCGCTTCAAGCGTGTCCAGCACCTCGCCGAGGTTGGACTTTTCAAAGCGCAGGCCCAGGCTTTCGCGCTTGAACTGCGAGCCGTCCATGCCACGCCCGGCGTAGCGGGCTTCGCCATCGCCCTTGCCGGCAGTCAGCTCCAGCAGGGTGTCCTGGTCGGGCGTCCAGCCCAGGGCGACATCGCCGTTCCACTTGTCCCAGCGTGACGGCACGGTGTCGTTGTTACCGTCGTGATAGTCGTCCGAGCGCGACTGGTTGCCGACGAACCGTGCATAGGCCTGGCTGTTCCCGGCAGCGGCATCCAGCACTTTGTCGAAACGGCCGTTGGAGCCGGCCAGCAGGCTGGCATTGACCCGGCTGCCGAGGCTGCCGAACTGCTCGGGTTCGCGTTCGAACAGTATCGTGCCCGCCGAACCGCCTGGCCCCCAGATCACGCTCTGCGGGCCCTTGATAACGGTCAGCCGGTCATAGGTTTCGGGGGAAATGTAGGAGGTCGGCGCGTCCATGCGGTTGGGGCAGGCGCCGAGCATCAGCCCGCCATTGGTGAGGATGTTCAGGCGCGAGCCGAACATGCCGCGCAGGACCGGGTCGCCGTTGGTACCGCCGGCGCGGATCGCCGAGAAACCGGGAATGGTTTTCAGGTAGTCGGCGCCATCGCTGGCCGGCACCGGCTGGCGTGGGTCTTTCGGGTTGGTGACCACGGTCAACGGCGAACTCGGTGCCACGGCGGTGACGACCGTCGGGCTCAGCTCGGCGGCCAGGGCTACCGGCGCAAGCAGCGAGCCGCACAGTGCGGCGATGGTCCCACGCAGGGACAAGGCAAAAACAGGGGTGCAGCCAGACATAATGATTCCAGTCGATCAGTCATGAGGTAGCACGAAGCCCGCTGGCTTCGTGCACAAAATGTCGGTTCAGGTGCTGATCGAGGAAGGCGGTGCACGGCTGCGCGCACCGGGGAATACAGCCTGCCGGGCATGGCCCTGGTGCGTGGGTGCAATCAGGTGGCTGGTGGGGACGACGCTGCCGGCGCTGAGTGGGCTGAGGGCCTGCGGCAGGGCCGGGCAGTTGAACAACAGGCTGCAGTAGCCGCACTTTTCCCACATCACATGCAGCTGGCCGTCGCTGCCGTGGCCGTGATGGCTGTCGCCAGCGTGCTGATGGGCAGCCGGCATGGGCATGTCCATCGGCATGGCCATGCCGGCGTGGTGGTTCATCGGCATCGCCTGGGAAATCAGCGGGCCGATGAAGATCATCCACATGGCGAACAGGCTCAGCCATCCGCCACCGGCGCGCCTGCGGTCAGGGCGGGTGGTACGGCGCATGCGGGGGGAGGGCAGGCTCATGGCCAGCGCCTGTCAGCTGCGGTCAGTGTGCGTGTTCGTGCGCTTGCGGCTGGTTCGCTGGCGCTTGCTTCTGCACGGCCACTTCGACGGTGACATCGCCGGCCTTCTCGAAGTGCAAGGTCAACGGGAAGCGCTTGCCGTCGACCAGCAGGCTGCGATCCTTGGGCTGCATCAGCATCACGTGGTAGGCACTGGGGGCGAAGGTCAGGTCCTTGCCGGCGGGCACCACCACGCTGGGTACCTGTTGCATTTTCATGGCGCCGTTGGCGCTCATGGCATGTTCGTGCAGTTGCGCATCATCGCTGATCGGGCTGTTGACGCTGAGCAGGCGGTCGTCGGCCTGGCCGTTGTTGTGCACCACGAAATACGCCGCCACGTTGGGCGCATTGGGTGGCAACTGCAGCGACCAGGGGTGGGCAATGTGCAGGTCACCCACGCTGTATTCGTGGGCATTGGCGAAAGCGCCAGGCAGCATCAGGGCGGCCAGGACGAGGGCGTGCTTGAGCATGGTGAATCTCCGTTCTGTTTCAGGTTCAGGCAGTCAACGACGGAACTCAGGCCAGCGGAGAGGCACGAGGGTTTAACGCAGGCCAGAGCTGGCGCGGCGTGGGTTGGTAGTCAGCCGGTGGCGGCAACAGCCCGGCGAATAGTGTCGGCGGGTTGTGCAATTGCGGCGGGTATGCCGGCAGGGCCAACAGCGGCGCGGCGCCAGAGCAGCACCAGCAGTTCATCAAGGCGGCGCTGTCGTCGCTTTGCGGGCCCAGGTCGATCTTGGCCAGTGCCTGGACATCGACCTTGGCCTTGTTGGCCATGCTGGAACAGAAGGCCCCCCACAGCAGCTGCTCGGCCGGGCCCTTGGGCGCGGCAGAGGACAGCGGCATGGCCAGCAGGTTGAACAGCACTGCAAGGCAGGCTATCCAGGCGATGTGCCGACGTGGGGGCATGGAGAGATCCGGTCAGGAATCGTGGTGGGTATTGTAAGGCGGAGTATAGGTAAATACGCGGGGTGCGGTGAAGTGACGCAGCGCGTGGTGCTATCAAGCCTTGCCACGCCCCATCAGCCCACGCACGGTTTCCTGCAGGTCCGCCGGCAACACCACCACCTTGGCATTGTTGCTCCCGGCCAGGTTTTCCATCGCCCCGACATAGCGCTCACCCAGCAGGTACATGGCCGGCACGGTTTCGTTGCCCACGGCTTCCTTGACCAACGAAATAGCCCGGGCCGAAGCCTCGGCCAGGCTGATTTGCGCCTCGGCGTCCAGCCTGGCGGCTTGCAGGCGCGCTTCGGCTTCCAGGATGGCCGCCTGCTTGGCGCCTTCGGCACGGGTCACGTCGGCCTTGCGCTCCCGTTCGGCGGCAGCCTGGCGCTCCATGGCCAGTTGCATGTTTTCCGAGGGCTTGATGTCCTGGATTTCCACCGAACGCACGGTCACGCCCCAGTCTTCGGTCTGCTCGGACATCGCCTCGCGCAGGCGTGCCTTGATCTGCTCGCGGCTGGACAGCGCTTCGTCCAGGTCCATGGCACCGACGATCGCGCGCAGCGAGGTCATGGTCAGGCTGGTGACGGCGAAGGAGAAGTTCTGTACGCCATACGAGGCTTTCTGCGGGTCGACCACCTTGGCGAAGCACAGGGCATTGGCGACGATCACCGCGTTGTCCTTGGTGATGATTTCCTGCTCCTGCACATCGAGGATGATGTCCTTGGTGGGCAGGCGGTAGGCGACCACGTCCATGTACGGGATGACGATGTTCAGGCCGGGCTTGAGGGTGCTGTGGTAGCGGCCCAGGCGCTCGACGATCCATTCCTCGCCTTGGGGCACGATGCGAACCCCCTTGAACACGGTGATCAGAACGAACAGCGCGATGGCGCCAACGACGATGAGGCTGGTCATGATGCAAAATTCCTTTTTGTGCGGTTTCAGGCCCGGATGACGCGGGCGGTATTGCCCTCGATGGCGGTCAGGCGCACCCGCTCGCCGGCGGCGATTTCGCTGTCGGCGATGCAGGTCCATTCTTCATTGCCGAGGATCGGCTTCTGGAAGCGCACGCGGCCCTTGTGGAACTCCGACACCGCGGCGGTCAGCAGGCCCACTTCGCCGATCACGCTGTCGGCGGTCCAGCGCACATCCGGCTGCTTGCGCCGGAACAGCTTGAACCACAGTGCGGTGGTGGCCGATGACAGCACCACCCACAGCAGTACCTGCATGTCCAGGGCCAGGCTGGGCGCGGCCAGGGCAACCAGCGCGACCAGCACGGCACCGATGCCGAACCAGAGGATGAAGAATGTCGGCAGGACCAGTTCCAACAGGATCAGCCCGATGCCGAACAGCAGCCAGATCCACCATTGCATTTCCATATGGGTTGCGCCTTCCAGGGGGAGGTGCTGAGTGTAAGGCAGCGGGGCGCTACTGGGCCACTTGCAGGGCGTACGGAAAAATCCGAAAAAGCTGTCAGTGCAGGCCCAGCGCGGCCAGCAGCGCCAACGGCGTGTCGAATGCACGATCCACCGCTGGCAACGCCGGGCGTTTCAGGACCAGCACCGGCACCCCCAGCTCACGCGCCACTTCCAGTTTGGGTTCGGTCGCCACGCTGCCGCTGTTCTTGCTGATCAACACGTCGATGCTGCGCCGCTGGAACAATGCCCGTTCATCCTCGAGAACAAACGGCCCGCGCGCACCGATCACCTCGCAGCGCTCATTGCCGGGGCAGGCCTCCAGTGCCCGCAAGGTCCAGAACTGCTGTGGCGGAATTTCGTCCAGGTGCTGCAGCGGCTCACGGCCCAGCGTGAACAGCGGCCGGCGAAACGGCTGCAGTGCTGCGATCAAGTGCGCCCAGTCTGCCACTTCGCGCCAGTCATCCCCCTTTTGCGCCTGCCAGGCCGCGCGGCGCAGGGCCCAACAGGGGATGCCGGCGCTGCGTGCGGCCTGGGCGGCATTGCCGCTGATCTGTGCTGCATAGGGGTGGGTGGCGTCGATCAGCAGGGTAATGCCCGAGTCGCGCAAGTAGCGCGCCAGGCCTTCGGCGCCACCGAAGCCACCGACCCGCACCTGGCATTGCAGGTCCTGCGGCACACGGCCGATACCGGCCAGGCTGTAGACATGCTGGGGGCCGAGGCGGCGGGCGATGGCCAGGGCCTCGGTGATGCCACCCAGCAGCAGGATACGGGCGGTCATGCCACGCCAGCCTTGCCGACAATGCCGCCCTGGCGGTCGATGGCGAACACTTCCACCTGCACTGCCGCCGGCACCACGCTGCGGGCAAAGGCCAGGGCATGGGCGCACACCGCATCACCCAGCGCGATACCGGCCGCATGCGCCAGTGCGAGAGCCTGCTGGCTGGTATTGGCGTCGATGATCGCGGCTTGCAGGGCTGTGTCAGCACCGATCGCCGCTGCCCAGCCGGCCAGCTGCGGCAGGTCGATGCTGGAATGGCGGCTGTGCAGGTCCATGTGCCCGGCAGCCAGCTTGCTGATCTTGCCAAAGCCGCCGCACAAGGTCAGGCGCGGCACCGGCACCTTGCGCAGGTGCTTGAGCACCGCGCCGACGAAGTCGCCCATTTCGATCAGGGCGATTTCGGGCAGGCCGTAGACACGGCGCATGGTGTCTTCACTGGCGTTGCCGGTGCAGGCGGCGATGTGGGTGTAGCCGTTGGTGTGAGCCACGTCGATGCCCTGGTGGATCGAGGCGATATAGGCGGCGCAGGAGAATGGCCGCACGATACCGCTGGTGCCGAGGATCGACAGGCCGCCGAGGATGCCCAGGCGCGGATTCATGGTCTTCAGCGCCAACTGTTCACCACCCTGCACGTTGACCGTGACCTCGAAGCCTCCAGGGTGGCCACACTCATCGGCCAGGCGCTGCAGGTGCTCGCTGATCATGCGCCGGGGCACCGGGTTGATGGCAGGTTCACCGACCGCCAGCACCAGCCCGGGGCGGGTCACGGTGCCGACGCCGCTGCCAGCGACAAAACGCACCCCAGGTTCGCCCAGCAGGCGCACCCGGGTGTACAGCAGCGCACCATGAGTCACGTCGGGATCATCGCCGGCATCCTTGACGGTCCCGGCTTCGGCGCATTCGCCCACCAGGCGACAGAATTCCAGGCGCATCTGCACCACCTTGCCTTTGGGCAGGGTGATAGCCACGGCGTCGTCACGCTGCCCGGTGAGCAACAGCTTGGCTGCCGCCAGGCTGGTGGCGGTAGCGCAACTGCCGGTGGTCAGGCCGCTGCGCAGTGGGGCGGGCTGTTCGCGGGTTTCTTCACGCATCGACGGGTTTCTGCACTTCCAGCAGGGTGATCGGCAGCGCCTGGCGCCAGGTGTCGAACGCGCCCAGTGGCTGGGCATGGGCGACATGCACGCGGGTCAGTTCGCCGCCGTGCTGTTGGCGAAAATGCGCCAAGGCCAGTTCGCTTTGCAGGGTCACCGCATTGGCCACCAGGCGCCCGCCAGGGCGCAGGCTGGCCCAGCACAGGTCGAGCACCCCTTCGCGGGTGACGCCGCCGCCGATGAAAATGGCATCGGGCGGCTCCAGCCCATGCAACGCTGCCGGCGCCTTGCCGCGAACCAGCTGCAGGCCGGGAACACCCAGCGCATCGCGGTTATGTTCGATGAAGCCCTGGCGGCCTTCGTCGGCCTCGATGGCCAGGGCGCGGCAGGCCGGGTGGGCGCGCATCCATTCGATACCGATCGAGCCGCAGCCAGCACCCACGTCCCACAGCAGTTCGCCTGGCTGCGGCGCCAGGCGCGCCAGGGTCATGGCGCGGACATCGCGCTTGGTCAGCTGGCCGTCGTGGCGAAAAGCGCTGTCGGGCAGCCCGGCCAAGCGATGGTGACGGGGGGCGTGGGGCGTGGCCTTGCAATCGATGGCCACCAGGTTGAGCGCAGCGATATCGGTGTGCGGCCAGTCCTGGGCAGTGCCGACCAGCGTGCGTTCGGCTTCGCCACCGAGGTGCTCGAACACCTGCAGGCGGCTGGGCCCGAAGCCACGTTCGCAGAGCAGTGCAGCGATGGCCGCCGGGCTGTCGCCATCGTTGCTCAGCACCAGCAGGCGCAGCCCGCTGTGCAGGTGGGCGTTGAGGGCAGCCAGCGGCCGCGCCACCAGTGACACCACGTGCAGGTCCTGCACTGGCCAGCCCAGGCGGGCCGCTGCCAGGGCGCAGGAGGAAGGCATCGACAGCACGCGCATTTCGGCCGCGGGCACCAGGCGCGCCAGGCTGGCCCCGACGCCGTAGAACATGGGGTCGCCGCTGGCCAGCACGCACACCGGCTCGCCACGCAGGGCCAGTACCGGGTTCAGCGAGAATGGGCTGGGCCAGGGCAGTTGTTCAGCGCGCGTGCAGTGCGGCAGCAGGGCCAGCTGGCGGGGGCTGCCGACAATCTTCGTGGCACCCAGCAGGGCGCGCCGGGCTTGTTTGCCCAAGCCAGGGAAGCCGTCTTCGCCGATGCCTACTACTGTCAGCCAGGGTGTCATTCATACCTCTTAAAGATTCTGGGGCGCACAGCGCACCAGAATTTCTGCTCAAACCCGAATGATGCTCGACCACCGGCTTTTCATGCCGCCGGCCAAAGCAGGCATAATACCGCGCCTTCTACACTCAAGCGCACTTTCACAGATTGCCGGATACTCCATTGACCCAGGCCGATGCCCCCGCTGTTACCCCACGTCCCTCGGCTTGCCCGGGGTTGTGGCGCATCGTCAGTGCCCGGGATGGCGGTATCTGCCGGATCAAACTACCGGGCGGCCTGCTGCTGGCCGACCAGGCCGATGCAGTAGCCGCCGCTGCCGAGCGATTCGCCGGCGGCGTGATCGAGGCCACCAACCGTGGCAACCTGCAGATCCGCGGCATCGGCAATGCACACCACGCCCTGGTCGAGACCTTGCTCGCGGCAGGCCTGGGCCCGCGCGATGCGGCAGGCGACGATGTGCGCAACCTGATGCTCAGCCCGCTGGCCGGGCATGATCCGGCCATGCTGCTGGATGCACGGCCCCTGGCCGGGCAGGTTCTAGACCTGCTCGAAAGCACCCCGCGCCTCCACCAGTTGTCGGCCAAGTTCGCCGTGCAGCTCGATGCCGGCGAGGCCCTGGCCATGCTCGAACACCCTCACGACCTGTGGTTGTCGGCCTTGCGCCTGGGCCGGCAAACCTGGCTGGCGTTCGGCCTGGCGGGTTGCCCGGCAGATGGCCAAGTGCTGGGTGCGGTGCCGCTGGCCGATGGCCTGGCCTTGGTGCGTGCCGTGCTCGACCGTTTCCTCGACCTGGCCAGCCCCGCGCATTCGCGCATGCGCCAGCTGCTGGAAGCCTGCCCGGCCGGCGAGTTTGTCGAAGGCCTGCCTCTGGATATCCGCCGCGACGCTGCCGTGCTCGGCTGGCGCCGGCACCAGCCTGCTCCCGTGTGGTTGGGCAAGCTGCCCCAGGCCCGCGGCCTGGCCCTTGGCGTTGCCCCGGCGCAGGGCCGCCTGACCCCGGCCATGCTGCGCGGCGTCGCCCAGGTCTGCCGTGAGCTGGGCGACGGCAGCCTGCGCCTGAGCCCATGGCAAAGCCTGGTGCTGACCAACCTGCCGGCGCAGCACATCGAGCAGGCCCAGGCCGGGTTGTCTGCCCTGGGCCTGCTTTGCCACGTGGATGAGCCGCTGGCACGTATCAGCGCCTGCACCGGCAGCAGCGGCTGCGCCAAGGCCCTGGGCGAGACCAAGGGCGATGCCGTGGCCCTGGCCGCGCTGCTCGGCCCTGGCGCCCCGGGCAGCGTGCACTTGTCTGGCTGCCCCCGTTCCTGCGCCGTGGCCCACGTTGCCCCGGCCACCCTGTTGGCCCGTTCACCGGGCCGTTATGACCTGTACCTGCGTGACGCGTGCCAGCCAGGCTTTGGCGCCCTGCGCGGCACCGACCTTACCTTGAATGAAGCAGGCGCCATGCTCGACCTGCCGACGGAGCACCTTGATGATTGACTACATCCGCGATGGTCAGGAGATCTATCGCAATTCCTTCCGGATCATCCGCGAGGAAGCCCGGCTCGAGCGGATCCCCGCAGACCTCGAAAAGCTCGCCGTGCGGGTGATCCACGCCTGTGGCATGGTCGAGGCCATCGATGGCCTGCAGTTCTCTGCAGGCGCTGGCCATGCCGGGCGCGAAGCGCTGCGCAACGGCGCACCGATCCTGTGCGATGCGCACATGGTCGCCGAGGGCATCACCCGGGCCCGCCTGCCAGCCGACAACCAGGTCATCTGCACCCTGCGTGACCCCAGCGTGCCTGGCCTGGCCAAAGAGGCCGGCAACACCCGTTCGGCCGTGGCCCTGGAGTTGTGGCGCCCGCACCTGGAGGGCAGCGTGGTGGTCATCGGCAACGCCCCCACCGCCCTGTTCTACCTGCTGGAAATGCTCGACGCCGGTGCGCCCAAGCCGGCGCTGATCCTCGGCTTCCCGGTCGGCTTCGTCGGTGCTGCCGAGTCCAAGGCGATGCTCGCTGCCGACAGCCGCGGCGTGCCGTTCGTGATCATGCAAGGCCGCCTGGGCGGCAGCGCAATGGCTGCTGCCGCGGTCAACGCCCTGGCCACGGAGGTGGAATGATGGCGCCGCGTGGACGACTGCTGGGCCTGGGCGTAGGCCCCGGCGACCCCGAGCTGATCACCGTCAAGGCCCTGCGCCTGCTGCGCGAGGCCCCGGTGGTCGGCTACTTCGTGGCCAAGGGCAAGCGTGGCAATGCCTTCGGCATCATCGAGGCGCACCTGCAGCCTGCCCAGACCCTGCTGCCGCTGGTCTACCCGGTGACCACCGAAGCCCTGCCGGCGCCTTTGTCCTATGAACAGGTCATCAGCGACTTCTACGACGAAGCCAGCGTGCAAGTGGCCGAGCACCTGGATGCCGGCCGTGACGTGGCGGTGATCTGCGAAGGCGACCCGTTTTTCTACGGCTCGTACATGTACCTGCACGACCGCCTGGCACAGCGTTATGAGGCCGAGGTGATTCCTGGCGTGTGCTCCATGCTGGGGGGCGCTTCGGTGCTGGGCGCGCCCTTGGTGTACCGCAACCAGAGTTTGTCCGTGCTGTCGGGGGTGCTGCCGGCCGATGAGCTGAAGCGCCGCCTGGCCGACGCCGATGCGGCGGTGATCATGAAGCTTGGCCGCAACTTCCCCAAGGTCCGCGACGTGCTGGCCGAGCTAGGCCTGGACGGGCGCGCGCTGTACGTTGAACGGGCGACCATGGCCAACCAGAAAATCGTGCCGCTGGACCAGGTCGACCCGCTGTCGTCGCCGTACTTTTCGCTGATCATCGTGCCGGGGGAAAAATGGCAGGGCTGACCATGAACCCGGCACCGGCCATCGTCATTCTCGGGCCAGGCAGCCTGTTGACGGCACAGCGCATCCAGCAGTGTTATCCACAGGCTTTGATCCATGGCCTGCAGGGCCGGGTGGAGGGCGCCGACTGCTACTACAGTGCCTTTGGCGACACCCTGCGGGCGCTGTACCAGCAAGCCACCCCGATCATTGCACTGTGCGCAGCCGGTATCGTCATTCGCAGCCTGGCGCCCCTGCTCGGCGAGAAGGGCAGCGAACCGCCGGTGCTGGCCGTGGCTGAAGATGGCAGTGCGGTGGTGCCATTGCTCGGTGGCCTGGGCGGGGTGAACGTGATGGCGCGGAAAATCGGCGCGGCGCTGGGTGTTGCCGCCGCTATCACCACCAGCGGCGAACTGCGTTTCGGCACCTGCCTGCTGAACCCGCCGCAAGGCTATGCCCTGGCCGATGTCGAGCAAGGCAAGCGCTTTGTTTCCGACCTGCTGGCTGGCGAGTCGGTGCGGGTCGAGGGGCATGCGCCCTGGCTGCAGCAGGCGCAATTGCCCGCCAGCGAGGTGGCCCGGCGCACCATTCATGTGGGGCACCTGGCGCGCCCTGCCAGCCGCGACGAGTTGCTGATCCACCCGCGCTCGGTGGTCGTGGGGGTTGCAAGCGGCGCGCTGCACACTATCCGTGCTGCCTTGCAGCAGGCCGGCATCGCCGAGCCAGCTGTGGCCTGTGTGTTGGCGGGCGAGCACGCCATGGCCGACACCACCCTGCACGAAGCGGCGCAGGCTTTGGGGGTTGCCCTGCGCTTCGCGGCCCAGCCAGGCGATGTTGCCAGCATGCTGGCGGCGGCATTGCCCGGTGCCCAACTGATCGGGCAGGGCGACGTGGTCATCGCGGTGGCTCCCGCCCCGGTCGAGGTGGAGCGGCTGGGCCGCCGCCGCGGCCGTTTGGCCGTTATCGGCCTGGGGCCGGGCGCTGCCGAGCTGATGGTGCCAGCGGTCAAGGCGGAATTGGCCCGGGCGCAGGACGTGCTTGGCTATGAAACCTATGTGCGCATGGCCGGGCCGTTCCGTAGCGACCAGGTGCTGCACTGCACCGACAACCGCGAAGAGATGCAACGCGCCAGGCATGCTTTCGAGCTGGCGGCCCAAGGCCGTTCGGTGGTGGTGGTGTCGTCGGGCGACCCGGGGGTGTTCGCCATGGCGGCGGCAGTGCTCGAAGCGCTGCACGCGTCGACCGACCCGGCGTGGCACCGGGTCGACCTGGAGATCCTGCCGGGGGTATCCGCCTCGCTGGCGACCGCTGCCCAGGCAGGTGCACCGCTGGGCCATGACTTCTGCGTGATGTCGCTGTCGGACAACCTCAAACCCTGGTCCATCATCGAGAAGCGCCTGGACCTGGCCGCCCAGGCTGACCTGGTGTTGGCATTCTACAACCCGATTTCCCGCTCGAGGCCGCATCAGCTCGGCGTGGCGCTCGAGGTGGTTCGGCGGCACCGTGCTGGCAACACGCCTGTAGTCCTGGGGCGTGATATCGGTAGGCCAGGGCAGACGCTCAAGGTAGTCACATTGGCCGAGCTGCTGCCAGAAATGGTCGACATGCGCACCATGGTGCTGGTGGGCTCCTCCACAACCTGCGTGTTTCCTCGCCTCACGGGTGGGGTGTGGGCCTACACGCCACGTTGGTACCCTTCGGCCAGCTAGCTGCCGCGGAAACCCTTCAGCGCGCTGTCTTGCGAGCACGCTGGCTAAGGTGGCTGCCCCTGATTCAGGGGTAACCACCAAGGAGTTTCCCGATGTCTGAAACACAAGCCACTACCCGCGACGCCGCCGTCCTGGTCGAAGGCAACCTGCTTGCCTGTGGCGCGGGTATGTCCGTGCAAAGCCGCCATGACTGCAAGAATGCATACCACTTTGCCACCTTGGTGGCGGACAAAGCCTTCGATGCCGAAAAGCAGAGCAGGGAGTGGTATGACAAGCTCATCGATGTGATGCGTGACCTGGGCTTCACCATCCCCAAGCGCAGCTTCGAGCAGGAAACATCGGCTGAGCTGTCGGTCACCGTCGGCGCCATTGCTGTACGTGCTATAGCCGTTGCCGGCAACGCAATGTTGGGCGGCACCCCACTGGGCAGCCTGGCCAAAAAGGCCTTCGACAAGATGGCCACCGTCGAGAGCGACGCCAAAGTGCTCGACCACAAGCGCAAGAACAAGACCCGGGGCATGGTCGGCCTGGCTGCGTGCATCGAGACCGAACAAGGTGATGTGGTCATGGTGATCAGTTGCATCCAGGCGTCTGCCCCGCAGCTGGACGACGACGTGCTGGGCATCCAGTGGAAGCTGAACAAGAGCCGCTACTACGCCGGTACGGCGGTGCTCACCCTCAACAACTTCGTCTACGACAAAGTGCGCGAAACCGTGGAAAACAAACTGGGCGTGCGCAGCGTCGAGAACGTTCTGCAGTACGACATCTGATTGCCTGGCGGCATTTCGCCGATGCCGCCTTTTCGACTCTCCTTGAAATGAGGCAACACACATGGATAAAGCATCCGAGCAACTGATGCTGATCGGTGGCACGGCGTTGGTTTACCCGCAGAGGGCGGGCGAAATACTGCGCCAGGCCGCTTTCGACTCGATACTGTACGCCCAACTGGTGGCCAACAAGCACGCCGGGTCGCGTTTCGAGCAGTATGACGCCTGGTACGCGGCCAACCGCGAGGCATTTCGCCAATTGGGCTGGATCAAGCTGGCCAGCACCCACGACCTCAAACAGCTGGGGCAACCCGTTCGCAGCACCCAGCCCCAGCCGCTGGAAGCCTGGTTGAAAATGCGCGCGATCAGCCCCGAAGCCCTTCTGAGCACGGTAAGGGCAGGCCTGCGCCGCTCTGCCCAGGGTGTTGGCCATTTGCTGAAGTTCAGCGCCCAGGAGCAGGGCCAGCGCTCCAGGCTGGTCGTGGAGGTGGGGCTGCTGAAGGCCGGGCCGACCCTCGATCTTTGCAGCATCACGCTGCAGGTCGACGAGCGTATTTCTGCCGTGCCCTTGGATGTGCTGCTGAGCGAGCAGGTACTCAGGGGCGAAGCCGAGTTCGATGGTATTTCCCTGGCACTGGATAACGGGCGCTTCGAGCACCAGCGCACTGCACTGCAGGCGCTGATGGAGGACAGGAATGCCCGGGGTGACTACCGCTTCGACCCTTATGCGCCAGTAGTGGGGGCAACACCATGACGAACGTTGCCCCTGCGGTAATCGGTGCCGGTATCGTGTCGTTCTTGCCAGGAATGGACGCAGCCCAGGCGAGCAAGGTGAAGCTGGCCCTGGCGATGGCCGAGCGGGCCACGCAAACAGCGTACAGGGAGGGCTTGATCGAGAACTGGTTCGACTACTACCGCAACCAGCTCAAGTTCATGGGCTGGGACTCGGTGTCTCCCGAGCAGGCGCATTGCCCCGACCCGCGCCGTGCCAAACAGACCGATCAGGTTCTGGAAACCATCGCTGACAAGGCGGGGGAGCGCTATGCAACGGCGACCGGGCTCTCCATCCGGAAACTGTTGAGGCAGCCCTCGGTGCTGCGTGAGCTGGAACGGTGTGCATACGAGCGCCAGCATTTCCAGCTACTGCCATGTGCGCCCGCCGGTGCCGGCCGGGTCGACATGGTGCTTTACCATGAGGTCGACAGCCACGCGGCATTCAAGGCTGGCTTCCTCAGCCACAAGCGTAGCCACCGGGTGGTGCGGGCGGAACTGGTGCGGTTCAATGTGCTGGCCTTCGAGAACAGCTTCTTGGGCAAAGTGCAGGAGCGGGTGGTGCAAGCCTCGTTGAACCGTATTCTCGAATACGGCCTTTAAGGTGCCAGGTAGCCCTTGATGCCGGTGAAGATGATCTGTGCAGCCAGAGCGCAGACGAACAGGCCCATCAGCCGGCTGACGATCTGCAGGCCCTGGTCACCGAGCAGGCGCTCGATGCGGTGCGACAGGTACAGCACCACACCCACGGTGAAGCTGGCCAAGGCTATGCCGATGATTGCCAGCAACTTGTCGCCCCAGTGCGGTTGGCTGACGCCCATTACCAGCAGGGCGCCGATGGTACCGGGCCCGACGGTCAACGGGATGGTCAGCGGCACGATGGTGACGTCCTGTTGCACGTTGTCGGCCTGTACCGCGGACTTGCCTTGGGCCATGCCCAGCGCAGAAATGAACAGCACACTGCCCGCGCCGATCCGGAAGGCGTCGGCGGTGATGCCGAAAATACCGAAGATCGCCCGGCCGAACAGGTACAGCAGCACGCTGGCGATGAGCGCGGCAAAGGCTACCTTCCAGGCCAGTTGCTTGCGTTCTTTGCTGGAGTGGCCACGGGTCAGGCTGATGAAGCACGACAGCACGAAGAACGGGCTGTAGAGCACGAGCATTTTCAGGTAGACGCTGAACAACTCATGGAGCATGAGCGCGGGTCCTTGGCAAAGTTGGTTGGCGTGGGCTTGGGCTGTGGTGGGCCTGCGCCGGCAGGTCAGGAAATGTGCGCCGGGTCTGTCGCGGCTTCGCGCTGGCTGGCCCAGTACTGAATCAGTTCGCGCAGTTGCGACAACTCCACCGGCTTGGCCATGTGCCCGTCCATGCCGGCCAGCCGCGCGCGTTCCTTGTGCTCGGCAAGAATATGCGCCGTCAGCGCCACCACCGGGGTGCGCTGGCGCTTGTTGGCGGCTTCCCAGGCGCGCAGCTGCCGGGTGGCCGAGAAACCGTCCAGCACAGGCATTTCACAGTCCATCAAGACCAGGTCGTAATGCCTTTCTTTCATGGCCTGCAGGGCTTCCTCACCATTGCTGGCGGTGTCTGGTTGCAGGTTCAGCTTGCCGAGCATGCCGCGTATCACCTTGGTCGAAATGCTGTTGTCCTCGGCCACCAGTACGCGGAAATCTGCTGGCAAGTCCAATGCCTGCGGGACCCCAGGCGGGCTGGCGGGTAGCGCCTGCTCGCGGCCGCGCTGGGCCAGCTCCTCGGCCAGGGTGGTTTTCAGGGTATAACCGGCCACCGGCTTGGCGAGTATCCGTTTGACCCCGGCGTTACGCGCGATGACTTTGCTGGGCGCGTTGCTGATACCGGTGAGCATGACCACCAGAATGTCGTGGTTCAGGCTGGGGTCTTCCTTGATCTTGGCGGCCAGCTGCATGCCGGTCATGCCGGGCATGTTCTGGTCCAGCAGCACGGCGTCGAAGTAGTCGCGCAGGTGCGCCTTGGTGCGCAACAGGGCCAGGGCCTCCTTGCCTGACGGCACCGCGCTGACATTCATGCCCCAGGCACTGCACTGCTGCACCAGCACTTTGCGGCAGGTATCGTTGTCGTCCACTACCAGCACCCGGGCATCGCGCAGCGGGCCTTCGAGGTCGGCCAGGGGCTGTTCCAGGCGCGAAGGGTCCAGCGGCAGGGTCAGCCAGAGGGTATTGCCCATGCCGGTGCTGCTCTTGATGCCGAATTCACCTTGCATCAGGCCGATCAGTTGCTTGGCGATGACCAGCCCCAGGTGGCCGCCCAGCTTGCTGCTGGAGAGGAAATGGTGGCTGTGCAGTTCGGCCTGCAGCAGGGCCTCGCGGTCTGCGGCCGGCAGCGGCTCGCCACTGTCCTGCACGGCAATGCGCAGGCGTGGCACCTCACCACGCTGATCCAGGGCCACCACCAGCAGGATCTCGCCCTGGTCGGTGTTTTTCAGTGCGTTTTCCAGCAAGCTGGACAACGCCTGGCGCAGCCGCGTGGGGTCACCGCTGATGACCCGCGGCACCTGCGGCTGGGTAAAGCTGATCAGCTCGATGTTCTGCTGTTCGGCCTTGGCGCGGAATATGTTCAGGCAGTCCTCGATCAGCGCGTTGAGGTCGAACTGCACATCATCCAGCTCGATCTGCCGGGACTCGAGCTTGGAAATGTCGAGTATCTCGTTGATCAGGGTCAGCAGTTCGTTGCCCGCGCTGTGGATGGTCTGCACGTAGTCGCGCTGCTTGACCGACAACGGCGTGCCCAGCAACAGCTCGGTCATGCCCAGCACCCCGTTCATCGGGGTGCGGATTTCGTGGCTGATCTTGGCCAGGAACTCGGCTTTGGCGTTGATTTCTGCATCGCTGGCAGCCAGTGCCCGGCTGACGCTGAAGCGCTCTTCACTCATGCGCCGCAAGCGCTCGCTGACCGCCAGGTTGAGCAGCAGGCCGCTGGCCACGGCCAGGCCCAGCAAAATGCTCAGTAGCCATGGCGTGGAAGTGCGGGTAAAGCCGAGCAGGGCCGGCAACAGCACCAGGCCACCCAGGTTGAACAGCACCATTGCCAGGCAGAACAGCCGGGCGGGGGCATAGCCCTTGTACCACTGGTAGCTGCTGACCAGCAGCATGCTCACGGTGCCCAGCGCCATCAGGGCGTAGGTCATCAGGTTGAGGGGCAGGGTATCGACGAACAGCAGCACCAGGCCGCTGAGCCCGACCAGCAGCATTTCACCTTGCAGCAAACGGTTCAGCCGGGGCGAATTGCACGGCGAGAAGAAGTGCTGGGTGAAATACAGCCCGGCCAGCCCCGCCAGTACCAAGGTCAGGTAGGCCGCGGGCGTTTGTGCGCTGTGCCAGACATGCCACCACGGGCCGCTGAGGTTCAGCAAGATAAGGCCGCTGAGCAGCATCAGGCCGTGATACAGCGCCAGCACCAGGGAAGTGCTGGAGCGGCTGTAGAGGAAGCGGATCAGGTTGTGCAGGATCAGCATCACCAAACCGCCGAACAGCATGCCGAACAGCAGCGGCTGGCGCTGGTCGGCGGCGGCCTGGGCGGCGGGCTCCAGGCTGATGGCCGGGCGCAGCTGGTGTTCGGACACCAGGCGCAGGTAGATGTCCACCGGTTGCTTGCTGTTGGGCAGGGGGAGTACATGGTCGCTGCCGCGCAGGGTGGGGCTGGCGTTGCCGGCCTGCCGCCCGTGGTGCAGCTGACGCAGAAGTTGGTCGCCTTCGAGGGCGTAGAGGTCCAGGCCAGACAGGTCCGGGGCGAAAACCCGCAGTAATTGTTCCTGGTCGCCCGGTTCCAGGCGGTAATGCAGCCACAGGGCTTGTTCTGCCGGTGCGGCATCCAGTTCGGCAAGCATCAGCGGGCTGAACTGGTTACGGTAGCGCTCGGAACGCACGTCGCTCAGTTGCAAGTTGGCCTGTTCATCGAGCAGCACCGACCAGCCCCCGCCATGATCGGCCGCAGCCGGGAACATGCAGAGCAAGGTCAGCAAGCTGACGATAAGAGCTGAGGCAATCCGAAGCCGACGCACTACGAAATCCCTTCTTGGCCGATGTGCCGGGTATCAACTATGCGCGGCGCACCAAGCCGAAGGCAAGGCCCATGGCGGGCCTTGTCGACGAGCCGGGCGCCGGGTGCACAGGGCACCGCGGCGTGCCGGTAGTGGTTACTGCTGGTGTTCACCGCGCTCACGGGCAATGGCCCGGTAGCCGATGTCGGTGCGGTAGAAGCTGCCGTTCCAGCTGACTTCCTTGGCCAGGCGGTAAGCCTGCTGCTGCGCGTCGGCAACGGTGCTGCCCATGGCGGTGGCACACAGCACGCGGCCGCCGTTGGTGACCACCTGGCCATCCTTGAGCGACGTACCGGCATGGAACACCTTGCCTTCGATCTGCGCTGCAGCGTCCAGGCCGTTGATCACGTCGCCCTTGGCGTAGTCGCCCGGGTAACCGCCAGCGGCCAGTACCACGCCCAGGCTCGGGCGTGGATCCCACTGGGCTTCGACCTTGTCCAGCGCCTTGGCGAAGGCCGCTTCTACCAGCAGCACCAGGCTCGACTCCAGGCGCAGCATGACTGGCTGGGTTTCCGGGTCACCGAAGCGGCAGTTGAATTCGATGACCTTGGGGTTGCCCGCCTTGTCGATCATCAGGCCGGCATACAGGAAGCCGGTGTAGACGTTGCCTTCCTCTGCCATGCCGCGCACGGTGGGCCAGATCACCTGGTCCATCACGCGCTGGTGCACGTCGGCGGTAACCACCGGGGCAGGGGAGTAGGCACCCATGCCGCCGGTGTTGGGGCCCGTGTCCTGGTCACCGACGCGTTTGTGATCCTGGCTGGTTGCCATTGGCAGTACGTTGTGGCCATCGACCATGACGATGAAGCTGGCTTCTTCGCCGTCGAGGAACTCCTCGATCACCACACGCGAACCGGCGTCACCGAAGGCGTTGCCAGCCAGCATGTCACGCACGGCGGCTTCGGCTTCTTCCAGGGTCATGGCGACGATCACGCCTTTGCCCGCGGCCAGGCCGTCGGCCTTGATCACGATCGGCGCGCCTTTTTCCTGCAGGTAGGCCAGCGCCGGCTCGATCTCGGTGAAGTTCTGGTAGTCGGCGGTCGGGATCTTGTGGCGTGCCAGGAAGTCCTTGGTGAAGGCCTTGGAGCCTTCCAGCTGGGCCGCGCCCTTGGTTGGGCCGAAGCAGTCCAGGCCGCGGCTGCGGAACAGGTCGACCACACCGATGACCAGCGGCGCTTCCGGGCCGACGATGGTCAGGTCGACGTTCTTCTCGGCGAAGTCGGCCAGTTGCTCCAGGGCGCACACATCGATGGCGACGTTTTCGCACTTGGCTTCGATGGCGGTGCCGGCGTTGCCTGGGGCAACGAAGACTTTTTCTACGCGTGGGTCCTGCGCGACTTTCCAGGCCAGGGCGTGCTCACGGCCGCCGCTGCCGATGATCAAAACTTTCATGTCAAAACCTCGATTCAGGTGACCCCGAGGCGGGCGGGGAGCGCTGTGGGAGCGGGCGTGCCCGCGAATGCGGCGGTGAATTCACCATCGTATTCGCGGGCGCGCCCGCTCCCACAGGATCGCCGCTTGCCCGGGGGCCGCGTAATTAGTGGCGGAAGTGACGCATACCGGTGAATACCATCGCGATGCCCGCTTCGTCAGCCGCGGCGATGACTTCTGCGTCACGCATCGAACCACCCGGCTGGATCACGGCGCTGATACCCACTTTGGCGGCATTGTCGATGCCGTCACGGAACGGGAAGAACGCATCCGAGGCCATGACCGCGCCCTGTACCTGCAGGCCGGCATGCTCGGCCTTGATGGCGGCGATGCGGGCAGAGTTGACGCGGCTCATCTGGCCAGCGCCCACGCCGATGGTCTGGCGCTGCTTGGCGTAGACAATGGCGTTGGACTTGACGAACTTGGCCACTTTCCAGGCGAATACCAGGTCGTGGATTTCCTGCTCGGTTGGCGCACGTTTGGTAACGATCTTCAGGTCATCGGCAGTGATCATGCCGATATCACGGCTTTGCACCAGCAGGCCGCCGTTGACACGCTTGAAGTCCCAGCCGGCAGCGCGCTCGGCTGGCCACTCGCCGCATTCCAGCAGGCGCACGTTCTGCTTGGCAGCCACTACGTCGCGCGCCGCCTGGGAAATTTTCGGGGCGATGATCACTTCGACGAACTGGCGCTCGACGATGGCCTTGGCGGTTTCGCCGTCCAGTTCACGGTTGAAGGCGATGATGCCGCCGAATGCCGACTCGGTGTCGGTGGCATAGGCCAGGTCGTAGGCCTTGCGGATGCCGCCTTCGTCTTCCGGCACCACGGCCACGCCACACGGGTTGGCGTGCTTGACGATGACGCAGGCCGGCTTGACGAAGCTCTTCACGCACTCCAGCGCGGCGTCGGTGTCGGCCACGTTGTTGAACGACAGTTCCTTGCCTTGCAGCTGCACGGCGGTGGAGATGCTGGCTTCGCCCTTCTTGGCTTCTACGTAGAACGCCGCGCTCTGGTGCGGGTTCTCGCCGTAGCGCATTTCCTGGGCCTTGACGAACTGGCTGTTGAAGGTGCGCGGGAATTCGCTGCGTGCAGCCGTCGACAAGGTCTGCTGGGCCTGGTCGATGGTGCCCATGTAGTTGGCGATCATGCCATCGTAGGCGGCGGTGTGCTCGAACGCCTTGAGCATCAGGTCGAAGCGCTGGGCGTAGGTCAGGCCACCGGCCTTGAGGCCTTCGACGATGCCGGCGTAGTCGCTGGCGTTGACCACGATGGCCACGTCCTTGTGGTTCTTGGCTGCCGAACGGACCATGGTCGGGCCGCCGATATCGATGTTTTCGATGGCGGTCGGCAGGTCACAGCCAGGCTTGGAAATGGTGGCTTCGAACGGGTACAGGTTGACTGCAACCAGATCGATCGGCTTGATGCCGTGCTCGCTCATGATGGCGTCGTCGGTACCGCGACGACCGAGGATGCCGCCGTGGATTTTCGGGTGCAGGGTCTTGACCCGGCCGTCCATCATTTCGGCAAAGCCGGTGTAGTCAGCCACTTCCACCGCGTCAACGCCGTTGTCCTTGAGCAGCTTGTAGGTGCCGCCGGTGGACAGGATCTCGACACCGAGCTGTTGCAGCTCACGGGCGAATTCGAGGATACCGGTCTTGTCGGAGACGCTGATCAGGGCGCGGCGGACTGGCAGGCGGGTAGTCTGGTCGGTCATTTCGGGTTCCAATAACGCGGTGGAGTCAGCAAAAAAGGCGCCTCTGTTCAGGGAGCCGCCTTTTCTGGTCGGGATTCTGTGTTACAGCAAGTCGTACTGCTTGAGCTTCTTGCGCAGCGTGCCTCGGTTCAGCCCGAGCATCTCGCTGGCCTTGGTCTGGTTGCCCTTCACGTAGTTCATGACGCTTTCGAGCAGGGGGGCCTCCACTTCGGAGAGCACCAGGTTGTAGACGTCCGTGACGGTCGCGCCTTCCAGATGGGCGAAGTAATTGTGCAGCGCCTTCTCGACGCTGTCGCGAAGGGTCTGGCCCTCTTCGCTCGGCGTGTTCAGGTGCTGTTTCAGGTTGGCGTTGTCGCTCACGGGCGTTGTTCCACTCACAAAATTCTCGGTCATCATCGTCATGCGGCCACCCCTTGTCCGTCCTCTGTCTCAAGGCTCTGTCGACGCTCGCTGAAAAACGCGCGAACGTTGGCGCACTGCGCTTGTGTGTCTTCCAAAGCGTTGAACCGGGAGCGAAACTCCTTGCCGCCGGGTCGTGTTGCCAGGTACCAGCCAACGTGCTTGCGGGCGATACGTACGCCCATCACATCGCCATAGAAGGCATGCAGCGCGGCCAGGTGTTGCAGCAGAATGTGTTCCACTTCGTCCAGCTGCGGCGCCGGCAGGTGTTCGCCGGTGCGCAGGTAATGCTCGATCTCGCGAAAGATCCATGGCCGCCCCTGGGCAGCCCGGCCAATCAGCAGGCCATCGACCCCGGTGGCATCCAGCACCGCCCGGGCCTTTTCGGGCGACGTGATGTCGCCGTTGGCAAAAACCGGGATCGACACCGCCTGCTTGATGGCAGCGATGGTGTCGTATTCGGCTTCGCCGGTGTACAGGTCGGCGCGTGTGCGGCCATGTACCGCCAGCGCCTGGATGCCGGCCTGCTCGGCGATTTTCGCCACGTTCAGGCCGTTTTTGTTCGCCCGGTCCCAGCCGGTGCGGATCTTCAGGGTCACCGGAACGTCCACGGCGCCGACCACGGCGTGGAGAATTTCGTGGACCAAGGCTTCATCCTTCAATAAAGCAGAGCCTGCAGCTTTGTTGCAGACTTTTTTTGCCGGGCAGCCCATGTTGATATCGATGATCTGGGCGCCTGCCTCGACATTGGCCCGTGCTGCCGCTGCCATCATCTGCGCATCACCGCCGGCGATCTGCACCGAGCGCGGCTCGGGATCACCCTCATGGATGCGGCGCAGGCTCGACTTGCGGCTGTTCCACAGGTTCATGTCGCTGCTGACCATTTCCGACACGACCATGCCTGCGCCCAAGCGCTGGCAAAGTGTACGGAAAGGCTGGTCCGTGACCCCGGCCATGGGCGCGAGGATCAGGTTGTTGCGTAGCGTGTATTGGCCGATGCGTACCGCCGACATAGGTGATCCCTGTTGTGGGGCCGAATCTTGGAGTTCGAAAAAGGGTTGGCATGATACCCGCTCTCGGTGACCGGATAAAGATGGAACTGGATAAAATCTGAACAACCGGGGCTGGCGACAAGCGGCAAGTTGCAAGCCACAAGACAAGCAAGCCGACAGCCGGCCTGCTCCGTCTTGTAGCTTGTAGCTTGTAGCTTGTAGCTTGTAGCTTGTAGCTTGAAGCTTGAAGCTTGAAGCTTGCCGCTTATTCCGGCGAACGGAAGCTCAGGCTGTAATTGACCGCCTTCGGGCCGGGATCGAGGATGTCCAGGGCTATGTGGATCGGCGTCTGGCTGGGCATTTCGCCACGCCCCGCCAACTCACCCGAAAGGTATTCGCTGGGCTTGAAGCGGCGGCTGGCGATCAACTGGCCATTGAGGTCGGCGAAGCGCAGTTCGAGTAACGGGAATGGCTGGGCAAATGGCGCACGGTTGTAGATGATCGCATCAACGATGAGCGCGCCTTTGAAATCCGGGTGGCTGCGTACCACCAGGTTGCTGCTCTTGATCCGGCCAATGTCGACACGGGTGGGCACCTGGCAGCCGACCAGCGGGCACAGCTGCAGGAACATGGGCCGGTACTGGTCCTGGCGGGCCATTTCGTCGAAGTGGAACCACACGTACTGGAAGGCCAGCAGGCCGGCGGCCAGCAAAGACAGCACGCCCCACAGGATCCGCTTGCCCCAGTTGGGCGCAGGCTTTTCCCAGCCCAGTTGCAGGGGGTCGTCGACCACGTCGACCAGCGGCTCCTTGCGCGGTGTGCGCTCGGGCTTGCCGGCAAGGCCGGGTTCCAGGCGTTCACCGGGCAGCGGTTCGCCAAGCTCGTCGTCACGCGCCGACAGCTGCAGTGGCAGCGGTTCATCGTCGCGCGCGCTCAGGCCTTTTTCCGGGATGTCGTCATCGTCAGTGTGCAGCGGTTCGCCGAGTGTTTCAGGCTCACCGGTTTCGCCAGTGCGCTGCACGGGCGGCTGGTCGTCGAAGTCCAGGTCGAAATTGCTGCCCAGTACGGGCTCGGTGCGCTCGCCAGGGGCAGGCTGCAGGTCTGGCGCCTGTGGCTCTGGCGTCAGCAGCACTGGCGCAGGCTGTGCCTGCAGTGGCGGCTCGAGGGGGTCATCGGTTGCCGTGCCGAACAGGTCGTCCACAGGCTCATCGGCATGCTCCTCATCGCGCCGCGCTTGCAACCCGTCATCCTGCCGGGCGGCGCGTGCCTGCGCCGGCCCCCCACGCCGCTCAAGGCGCTCCAGCTCTTTGTCGAGGTCAAGGGCATCGAGCGCCTCGGCGGTGACGGCCCAGTCCTCCCCGGGCGCAGGTGTGGGCGCACTGCTGGCCGCCTCGGGCGGGGCAGGCGTTGCCGCCTCGGCGTCGGGCAGCGCTGGCGCCGCCGGGGCAGCAGGCGCCGCCGCCGGTGCTGGCGCGGCGCTGGCGGCGCGGTTCTGCTCCAGCAACTGCTTGGCGGCGTTGAACACCTGCAGGCAATGGCCGCACCGCACCACGCCGCGCGCTACGCTCAGCTGGTGGTGGGTGACGCGAAAGCTGGTCTGGCAATGCGGGCACTGGGTGACGAAACTGTCGGTCATGCGGCAATCCGGGAGCTGTGCAGAAAAGTATTCTAGGCCCGCTTAGCGGCGCCGACCACTGATGCGCACCCAGCCGTCGCGCACGACGATCGGGTCCAGGTCGAAGTCGGCGGCATAGGCTGCGGCCACTTCCTCGCCCTGCTCGGCAAGGATGCCCGACAGTGCCAGCAGGCCACCTGGGCGAACCAGCCCGGACAGCTGCGGGGCCAGCGACACCAGCGGGCCGGCAAGGATGTTGGCGACCAGCACGTCGGCCTGCATCGCCGGCATGTGCTCTGGCAGGTACAGGGCCAGTTTCTCGTCGGCGATGCCATTGCGCTGGGCGTTGTCGCGGGAAGCCTCGATGGCTTGCACGTCGATGTCGGTACCCACCGCCCCGCGGGCGCCGAGCAGCAGGGCGGCGATGGCCAGAATGCCCGAGCCGCAACCGAAGTCCAGCACCTGGGTGCCTTCGAGCTGCTGGCCATCGAGCCATTCCAGGCACAGGGCGGTGGTGGGGTGGGTGCCGGTGCCGAAGGCCAGGCCCGGGTCGAGCAGCAGGTTGACCGCGTCTTTCTCGGGGGCGTCATGCCAGCTGGGCACGATCCACAGGCGGCGGCCAAAGCGCATGGGCTGGAAGTTGTCCATCCAGCTGCGTTCCCAGTCCTGGTCCTCGACCACTTCGGCCTGGTGCTCGGGCAGTTCGGCGCCGGTCAGCAGGCGCAGGTGGGCGAACACCTGCTCAGCGTCGGTATCGGCTTCGAACAAGGCCAGCAGATGGGTGTGCGACCACAGCGGGGTGGTATTGAGGTCGGGTTCAAAGATCGGCTGGTCATCGGCATCCATGAACGTGACAGAAACGGCGCCTACTTCAAGCAGGGCGTCTTCGTAGGTTTCGGCTTGTTCCGGGCTGATGGCCAGGCGTACTTGCAGCCAGGGCATGGCGGGCACCTTTGGTAAATCGACAGGGGCAGCCCTAGGCTGCGCGAAGGCTGGCAGTTTACGCGAGTGCGCAGGGTTTGTAGAGAATGCCTGGCACCGGCCTTGTGGGGGCAACTGTCTTGTATTGCCTGGGCGGGCCTCATCGCCGGCAAGCCCCACGGGGATCGCATCAGGGCTGACAGGTGTTTGCCACAAGGTATGCAGCGCCTGTTAGAGCGAGCGCCGCCCGCGCGGCGCATCGCGAGCTGCGCTCGCTCCTACGTTTGTTTCGGGCCAATTATTCCTGTGGGATTCGCGCGCGAACGCCTTGGTGC